>NZ_AHJG01000112.1:0-506 GCF_000241145.1 Candidatus Nitrosarchaeum limnium BG20
AAGTTATGACAAGCCAACAAATGTCATGAAACATCTACTAAGAGCTAGGCATCTTAGTCCGATTTATGGGAGTCAGACTCCAATAGCCCCCGAGATTGAAGATTTGATGGTTATTGATGAAATTCCAGATATCTTTCATGTTGGTCATGTTCATAGGGCTGAATTAGATATGTACAAAGGAATACTTTTGATAAATTCTGGTTCTTGGCAAAAACAAACTCCATTTCAGGCTAGTGTTGGTATGACACCTAATCCAGGAATTGCTCTTATGGTAAATTTGAAGACTTTCAAAGTTTATCATGAAAATTATAATTCTAATAAATTAAACAATATCTTGTAAAGTTAAATCATCTTTGAAAGTTTTTTTTATCATTTCAGTTGAGATTGTAAGTTTGTATTTTTTTGTTCTGCCATGAATTCCTTGATGTACTAATCTTCCAGAGATTATACCAGATAATTCAATTTCACTAAGCATTTGGGTAATCCGTCTTTGGGTTAACTCTTCA
>NZ_AHJG01000111.1:0-506 GCF_000241145.1 Candidatus Nitrosarchaeum limnium BG20
GAGTTATGACAAGCCAACAAATGTCATGAAACATCTACTAAGAGCTAGGCATCTTAGTCCGATTTATGGGAGTCAGACTCCAATAGCCCCCGAGATTGAAGATTTGATGGTTATTGATGAAATTCCAGATATCTTTCATGTTGGTCATGTTCATAGAGCTGAATTAGATATGTACAAAGGCATACTTTTGATAAATTCTGGTTCTTGGCAAAAACAAACTCCATTTCAGGCTAGTGTTGGCATGACTCCTAATCCAGGAATTGCCCTTATGGTAAATTTGAAGACATTCAAAGTTTATCATGAAAATTATAATTCTAATAAATTAAACAATATCTTGTAAAGTTAAATCGTCTTTGAAAGTTTTTTTTATCATTTCAGTTGAGATTGTAAGTTTGTATTTTTTTGTTCTACCATGAATTCCTTGATGTACTAATCTTCCAGTGATTATACCAGATAATTCAATTTCACTAAGCATTTGGGTAATACGTCTTTGAGTTAACTCTTCA
>NZ_AHJG01000110.1:0-27230 GCF_000241145.1 Candidatus Nitrosarchaeum limnium BG20
TGGAAACATTCTTCTAAAAAAGGCAACAGAACACGCAGGAAATAAAAACGTGAAATTTAAAACAAAAACAATCAGAGGTTCACCTAGTATTGAGATAGTAAAATTATCGCAGAGTGGTAAATTTGATGACATAGTGATGAGCACCACAGGTGCTGGCTCTGCCACAGGGGAGATGCTTGGTAGTGTGTCGAATTACGTTGTTCATAAATCTAAGGTACCTGTCTATTTGATAAAATAAATTTTTTATTTTTGTATTCAATTATTTTTTCTGAAATAATTCATTATTGGAAAATTCGGTGTTAATGCTTGATTAAAAATCAACAACAGGGATTAGTTAATTTAGTTATTTTAGGACCGTGATTTCTTCTATTTCGTTATGTTGTTTTTCAGACTTATTTATCCACATAATTATAGGACTATCAATCCAGATTGCCTCAAAAAATGAAAATTTATTTTCACATTTAATACAATTGAGATCTAAGGTTGGATTTGGAAATTTTTCGTTACACTCTTTACAAGTAAAGAGATTTGATATCGTTCTATGATCTACACCTAATGCCTTAATGTATTTCTTACATTGGGGACATTTGTCATTTTCAAACATATAGTCTGGGTGTATTGCTCCACAATCATAATGTTCGATTAATTTTGTTTGAGAAAAATTATATCTCTTGCAATTTGGACACGCAAATATTATTGATGTATTAACTGAATTACATTTATTACATAACATCTCTTTGATTGGCTTCATTTCTAAAACATCTCCCTCCTTTCTTAATTCTTGTAAACACTGTGACATTTTTTCTTCAGAAAAATTAAAATTTTGCATTAATCTACACATACTTGTTTTGCGAACTGCTTTCAGGTGATCTCTGATTTTAACTAGTTCTGTTTCAACTGAAATATTTGTCTGAAGTTCAAATTCTTCTTTAATTGTATTGATTACATCTTTCATATTTTCAAATCTTAATGGTTTTGCTATAAAATGAGATACACCTAATGAAAATAAATGACGAACTGATTCTTCATTTCTATCTTTTGATGTTTCTAGAACAAGTTTTGCTTCTGGTGATTTTGATAACATAATTGGAACTATCTCTGCTGCACTCATGTCTGGCAAGTGATAACCCAAGAATACTAGTGGTGTGATCCCAATTTCTGTCAGTTCTATGAATTTTTCTATCCCTCGCTTTCCTGTTACTGCCTCTTCGATTTTTGTAAAACCCATTTTTTTAATATATTGAGAAAGCGTTATTCTAATTGATTCACTATCTTCAATGATTAATACAACATACTCATGAAATCTCAATATGGTCTTATTTTTTTTAAAATATATTATCCGCATGTATGAATAAAATGATCATACAAAAAATATTTTTTAAATTTACTCATATGTTGACTAGAATTTTGCCTAAATTAGATAATCCATACATGTGGTCCTCATAAAAACAGTTAAAAAAATAAAAATGGATTAATCCCTATTGAAAGGGATCAATGAATGGACAGTTCACTATGTGATCACTGTTCATAGGTCTTGCTAAACTAATGTCAATCTTGCCTGCATTTTTGTATGCATTGATATCTGAAATGTTTTCAAGCAATGCTGCATTTGCTGGGTCTTTCCATCCTATGACGTTGATTCTCCACATTGGAGAATAGTTTTCATCGCCTAGTGCTCCTGATGCAATTCCTGCTTGGAATCCTAATGGACCTGAGCCCTTGATTCCATTTGTGAATTGGTATATGTCTACTGCTGCTGAATTTGCAATCAGATTGGCATCTCTTGGAGCATTGGTAACTCCCATCATTTCTGCAGGACCAGAAGGTGTTGCATCTGTAACGATGTAGTAAATAGTTCTTCCATCAGGACCCCATCCTCTGTGTGCAATAAAGGTCACAGTTTTTTCTTTGGTGTCGATGTTTAGAACTTGACCTCCAACGTATGGTGTATCATCGGCAAGTGTCTTGTCTTTTTTTACCATCATTTGTCCATCTGGCCAAACTATCTGTGGCATGTTTAAGACAACTTGTACTGGTGTGAGTGTCAGTTCTCCTTTTTTCTCTGCATCTAAAATTGCTTTTTCAGAATTCAGTATTCTTGGTGTTGCACCGTCTTTCCATGTTACGTGAACATGTGATGTGAGTGCACTGTATACATCTGGTTGTGCTGGTGTACTGGTAAATACCTCTCCTTGGAATTTATGTACTCCATCACCACTTATTCCATTTGTAAACATGTATGCTTTTGATAATGCTTTTGCTGGAGCGTTCTTTAGCAATGGAGCTAGTTCTACTTTCCATTTCTGATTCTTTGAGATTGTATCTGCATGTGTCTGATCGCTAGAATCTGTAATGATATAGTATACATTTCCACCATCATGGTATCCTTGATGTAATGGAATTGTTGCTGGAACATTTGCTCGAGACAGCTTTAAAACAGATCCAGCATCGACAGACTGAGTCATTTTATATGCCATAGCATGTTTTTCCTCCATCATGGCTTTGTCTTTCATCTGTTTTTCTTCCATCTTTTGTTCTGTCATTTGTTTTTCAACATATTTCGAAGATACTTCAGAACATAATCTATCTCCACAAACAATTCCAGCATTTGCAGAACCATAAGAAGCAACTCCTACTCCTTGAGCTTTCAAAGCATCTGCATCTGTAAGGTAGCTTTGACTCAATGCTACAGTAAAGACTGGCAAGATAGCTAGGATAGCTAGTGTTTTTAGTGTTGTATTCATTGGCTCAAATCTTTAGATAAAAGTTAAAAGCATTTTTCCAAATCAAAATCATTTTTTCAAAATTGCTGAAATATCTGTTGTAATATTTAATTTGGAAAATTCTTTTTATATCTTAAATTATAAAATAATTTTATAACTTCTTAATGTTGAACTAGAAGTTTTACCTTTTTGTTAAATAATGCAAGAGAAATTGGTTTTTCTTCAACATCTATGTTTTTTCCATCCACGTCAAATACATCTAAAACACGATTTTTTTCACCCGTAATGAAAAAGAATTTTTGTTCTGGAAAAAAATCATGTATTATTTTTCCTGCATCTACTCCATTCATCTCTTTCATGGAATTATCGCTGATGATAAGATCAAATGGTGTTTTACTAACTAATCCATTTTTTAATTCCTTTTCATAAATCTCAAGTTCTGTTTTTCCATCATAAGTAACAGTGACTTTATGGCCATTTGATTCTAGAATTTGTTTATACCAATTTGCAAGCGCTTTAGAATCTTCTACAATCAAAATCTTCAAAACAGTATTGTTCACAATTCATTATTTGCATAACATAAGTAAAATCCACGTGTGTTTTTATTGTGCAGACAACTTGTCCCGCCTTATTTTTTATTAACTAAATTATGCTCTTATTTCTTAAGTGTCTGTATGCATTGACACTTCCCATGCAGTAGATTATAGAAAAAATTCAAAAAGAAAATGTATCATTTGTGATTTAAAATAAAAAGAATACAACCCATTTGCACAAACACCTACTTTGAATTTATTATTCTGTTACTCTCGTTCTCTTCATCTTACAAATGTGATCTTGTGATATTCTTTGAACCATCTTGTAAATTCATATCTAAGATTCCGGATAGTCCTCGATTTTAATCGTGCTCATCATTTCTTTTAGCTCGTCTTCAAAAAAGAATTTGTCTCCTGTAGCTGGTTTAAGATCATCAAGCCAAATAGCTTTTTCATCATACTTTGCTAAAAATGGAATCTGCACCCAATCAGGATTTCGTCCTTGCAAGAATCGTAATACCATAAATTTTTCATTATTCAATTCTGTAATACCTAAAATCTGTATTTTACCTGGAGTTGCAGACATGCTTGGGCCTCTAACTGTTCTTGCAAGACCCGTGACTTTTTTGTATGCGTCTCGAAATATCCTTTGTGCATCAACTAGTGATATTCCAAAATAATGTTGAGCTCCTGTGTCCCTTACAACAAACATGTAGTACGGTATGCATCCTAGCTGTACTTGGGTCTTCCACATCTCAGCCCACATATCTGCATCATCATTAATGTGACGTAGTAATGGTGACTGAGTTCTTATCTGTGCTCCTGTAGCACGAATTTTTTTAATTGCTTCTTTTACTGCATTTGTCTTTAATTCAACAAGGTGGTTAAAGTGTCCCATCACTGCAAGATGAATTCCTTTATCTATCACTCGCTTAAAGATCTCTAACATTTCTTCTGCATCATCATCTGTAAGAAATTTGTAAGGCCAGTAAGACAGTGCTTTAGTACCAATACGTATTGTTCTGAGATTTGGAAGATTTGCTTCTAGTAATGGATTGATATATGTCGAAAATACTTTAGCTTTCATTATCATTGGGTCTCCACCTGTAAATAACACATCTGAAATTTCTGGATGTTCTCGTAGATACTGTACTAATTGTTCTCCCTCTCTCATTGCAAACTTTAGTTCATCCATCCCAACGAATTGAGGCCATCTAAAACAAAAACTACAGTATGCATGACATGTCTGACTTTGGCTAGGAAAGAAAAGACAAGTTTCTTGATATTTGTGCTGCATTCCATGCAATTTTGTTCCATCTTTTAATGTTGGAACATTTAGCTCCATTTGCCCTGCCGGATGCGGATTTAATTGTAATCTAATTTCATTTGCTGTATTTTGAATCTCTTTTTTATCTCCTTTTTTTAGTGCAGATTCCATCTTTGAATAGTGTTCAGGAATTAACATTCCTCTTTGTGGAAAAGTTAGAACAAACATCGGATCATTTGGAATATTGTTCCAATCAATTAGTTGTTCTATAACATAATTATTTGTCTTAAATGGTAATACATTTCCAACCACTTCCATTTCAAACTGTTTCTCTGCTCCCATTTTTTGAATTTGAGGTAATTCTCGAAAATTAACTAAAGTATAACTTTTGATGCGAGGTGATTCTCCGACACTCCACACAGAATCTTGTCTTTGCATAATATATGATGATTTTTATCATTGTTAAGTGTTAACCTCTGTCTCCTAGTATGATTCTAAGAAAATTAGATTGAATGATTTATAAAAAATGATAAGATCAATGATATTGTTATGACTATCTGGAAAAATGTGGTGATAAAGTAAATGGCAGCAGAAGATATCACAGTTGTAGAAGAACAAGCAGCAGTGGGTCAGATTGGAACATTAATTGAATTATTGTCTTCATCAATTTCATTGCAAATAGCATTTGCCATTTTGGTAGTTGGATTGATTGTAATTGCTACAATTTATACAAAATTTAGACAGTGGACGAGAACAAAAAAATTCAGTTATAGTAAACCTATTTTTGCTGAAATAGTACGAAGGGCGGTCTTACCTATCCTTGCATTGGCATTGATTTCATCAATTAACATTTACATCCAAACTTTTGAATTATTTGATGATCCTGCTGAACTTTTAAAAGAAAAACTTAGTGCTGAACTTACCCCTGGAGAAACTTTTGCAAAACTCCTAAATTCTATGAACATCATAGTTATTGCATTTACTGTGGGTCATATCATTACAATCCTTCTTGAGAAAAAAGAGAAACTAAAACTTGAAAAAGAAGATTTCAGAGCTTGGAGAGACATGAATGGTTTTTCAGATGATGAAGATGATTTATTTCATAAATGCTACAAATGGATTCCTCCTAAACATACACCAGAAGAAATTCCAGAAAAAGAATTTCATGAACTATTGCAAACTAAAGAAGGACTACTATTTCTTGAAAAATTTACCACTTCTGGAGGAACTCGAATAGGAAGTTATCAAAAACTCGTTAAAGATCCTTTTTTAGAATGGAAAAAATCAGAATACAAAAAATATGAACAATACTATGATAATTGTATTACTGGAGAAAATGAACTTGGAAGGCCTTTACTTCCAGGTAGAATTCCTGATGAGATCTATGAAATTGATATTTGGGCTGAAGAAAAACGAGCAGCAAACTATGAGCCCATTCTTGCAGGTTCAAAACCTCCTGGCTATGCAGAAAAGAAAAGAGAAGGTCTCCCAAAACCATTTAGAAATTTTATTCCACTAGGATTCTTTCTCGGTGCTGTTTTAGGAATTATTTCTTGGTGGGGTGTAGATTTGTTTGTACTAGCAACTGCCAGTGGTGGTATTGCTATAGGTGTTGGTTTTGCATTAAAAGAAACCTTTGAAAATTACTTTGCATATCTTATGATAAGAAAAGACAAAATCTTTGTTGAAGGTGAACGAATTGCTCTTGCTAGTGGGTACAAGGGTATTGTATACAAAATTACTTCCCGTGTAACCTTTGTAAGGCATCCACTAAATGAGTCAGTTGCAATTGTCCCAACACGACAACTTGTTACAAGTGAAATCATTAATTACACGAAGGAGTTTGCTATCGTACCTGCAACTGTTGAAGTTGGAGTTTCTTATCTTAATGATCCTAAACAAGTAGCAGCTGCATTGATGAAAGTTGGCACTCGCGCATTATCTGAAGTGGTTGATTCTAAAGGAAGACATCTTGCTGTTCAAGCAAAATGTCCAAACCTAGATGAAAACAAACCTAGTTGTGGGTGTGATAAGCAATTTGTTTTAGATTTAGAACAACCTACAGTTAGATTCCAAAAATTCAATGACTCTTCTCTTGACTTTGCAGTTTGGGTGTATGTGAGAGATTATGGTTTACAATTTAAGATGGAAACTGACATGAGAATGATGATATATGAAGAATTCAAAAGATATGGTATTAGAATTCCTTGGCCAATCAGAACTATCTATCAAGGAGATGAGAAAAAAGAGGCAGAAGAAATCAGTAGAGTTGATGATGAGCGTAAAAAACTCATTGACAAATATGGTATCGGAGATTTGTTAAGAGGAGACGGAAGCGATTCCTGATATTACAATTATAAATCCTACTATGGTAAGAAATAGAATATTCTTACGTCACAAAATCACGCGACTAATATTAGATGAACTTGCAAGAAATAAAATAATAATTTCTTCCAGTACCATTGATATAGTTGAATTTCCTAATCTAAAAATAGATAAAGGCAATGATGTTTAGTCTATGAAAAAATTATTTTTTATTTCTGTAATTGTGTTTTCATCTATTTTTATAATCTCATCCACATTCACAATTCCTAATTTTGACTTTGAATTAATGCAAAATGGAATTACTGAAAAGATTGTCGAATCTGATGTTGGTTCTTCTTTAAATGATTTGTCTAGTACACTGAAAAATTTTCAAAATTCTGATTATTTGAAACTAGATTATCTAAATGATCTTGTTCAAAATATTGCAGCAAACTCTTCGATTTATGATCTTATTGGGTTTTCAATTGGAATGGTTATTTATGGAATTTTCGTTTATCATTTTTACAGATTTTTATCAAAACGTGATATGTTTTCTTTCAATCTAGAAAATCGATTATCGTCTAAAAAATTCTCATCTGATGGAGAGGCATCATCTGCTGCACTTAGAGTGGTTGCATTTATTGCAATGAATTTCTTTATCTTTCCGTTTGTTGCCTTTTTGTGGTTTTTAGGTTATTCTTCAATTATGTTTCTTCTTGTACATCAATTACCTACAGCAACAATCTTTCTTGTTTCAAGTGCGTTAATAATTGCAGTTAGAATATCTGCCTATTATAGAGAGGATCTCTCTAGAGACCTTGCAAAGTTACTCCCGTTTGCATTGCTGGGTATTTTTCTTTACAATCCAGAATTTTACTCACTTGATCAAATTGTAGTACGACTAAAAGAAATTCCTAGTTTCATCTATCAAATAACCGCATTTATTGTTGTATCGATGTCTGTTGAAATTGTTCTTAGTATTATTTATTTAATTAAAATAAAATTTTTTCATAAAAGTGAAAAATCAAAAAAAGTTGATGATTCTGAACATCCTATTTAATTTAAATTCGATTCAAAATTAAAAATATGCTAAAAACAAATTAATGATTCTTTTTGAAAATTAATTTTAAATATTTCTCTATAAACTTTTTAAACATTAAATGTATGTTGAATTTATGGTTAGAGTTGAAGAATGTTTTGAATGTGGTGTCAAAGAACATGATGCAAAATTAGTTTACACAAAAGATAAACCCGTTCTATGTGAAAAATGTTATAAAAATTCTTCATCTGGAAAGAAATAATTATTTTTAAATTACATCATCACGTCTTTATGAAATAATGGTGATTTAGATTTTTTCTAAAAGTTCTTTCTTTTTTGCTTGAAATTCTTTTTCTGTAATCAAACCTGATTCTTTTAATTTACCTAATCTTTCGATCAACGTAATCATTTCATCACTTGATGATAATGATTTTTTTGCTGATGCAATACTTTTCTCTATACTTGCTGAGCCTTTTTTACTTAATTCAGCACCTACTGCTAGTCCCTCTTTTCCCTTTTCTAGTGCAACTTTGCTTAGTGCCTCACCAGTAGCCTTTGCATCTGTAACTGTGTCCTTCAATTTGTCAAAAAACTTACTAGGCTTTTTTTTACGGGTTGCCATGTTTATCATTAAACTCTGTCACTATTTATCTTCTTTATCTGGATCATGACTTTTATATGCTAAATACACTAAATTCATTTCTGGACAGAATAATCGCAAACAAAAATACTCTAATCTTAAAACCGAAAGTGGAATCAGATGAAATTAAAGAATTGATAGATAAGAAAAAAACTGGTTTGTTTGGTAATGTGTTTAAAAGACCTAAACCCGACGAAATATCTATTTTGTCAACTGATTTGTTTTTTGAACCTATATGGAAAATTAAAGGAGAATATGATATTGATTTTTATCGAAAAAACACACATCAAATTTCTACTGACCCACATGTTAAAGAAATAATTATTGGAACAGGGGTATTTCCTGTTCTAACTGATTCCGGTACGTGGAAAAAATTCAAAGACACAATAAAGTTTGGTGACAAAATGAACAAGACTGACATTCCAGTTGAGGAACATGTTGAAATCTACCGTGAATCTGAATTATATTTAAATTCACAAGGACAGCCGATAGAACCAAATCTAAAGATTGAATCAAAATACATTGAAAATTTTCCTGATGAATTTATGAAATCCAATAAAAATAATATTCGTTCTTCTGATTTAACTGAGGCACCAATCATAGATGTTTATCTTTCTAATGTTAAAAATAATCTTGGAGATATTCTGAGAATTGTTTCTGAAAGGCTTGTAGTGGATATCTTTGAACAAATCTTCTTGCCTGTTTATGAGATACGAATTTCTGATTCAAAGAACAATACTAAAATTCTTAGAGTCGATGGTATGTCTTCTAAAATTTTATAATTATAAAAATCATCTAATTCTTTTTTTGATTCTCTAGGTGACTTAATAATATAGACATATTCTATACTTATCATGTCTGCTCACACTCATCACAGTCACGTAATTATTAGAACATTAACAAAAGAAGACATCCCAAAAGTTGTTGAATTACAAAAGGCTGCATTCCCTTACATGGCAGCTCAAGGAGTTTATTGGAAACCTGATCAGCTTGAGGCACATCTAAAGATATTTCCTGAAGGACAGTTTGTAGCAGAATACCATGGAAAAATTATTGGCTCTTGCAGTAGTTTAATTGTAAAGCTTGAATCTGAATATGCAGAGCATACTTGGAAGGGAGTATGTGGAGATAGTTTCTTATCTGGCCATAATCCAAAAGGTGATTCGTTATATGGAGCAGATGTATCTACACATCCTGATAATAGAAGATTGGGAGTGGCAACTAAACTATATGATGCAAGAAAAACACTTGCCATAAAACTCAATTTACGACGAATTATCGCAGGAGCAAGATTGTTCAATTACTGTGAATATGCTAAAGAATTAGATCCATTAGAATACGTAAAAAAAGTAAAAAACATGAAATTCGTGAACCTGTTTTGGAATTTCAGCTCAGAAACGGCTTCAAATTTATTAAAATTCTTCCAAATTACATGAAAGATGAACGCTCTCTAAACAATGCAACTTTTATTGAGTGGAAAAATCCGGAATTTATCGAAAAATGATCATCGATTGTCATGTTCACGTTAATCAATACGAACTCATGCAAAACATTCCTCTTTTGGATGATCGTATAGCTGAACTTCAAAAAGAGATGATAAGTAACAATGTGGATTATGCCGTTATTTTATCCTCATATAAAACAAATTCAGAGAGACCATCAGCAAAACAGATCCTTGATGCCATCAAAAAATACGATAACCTTGGTGTGGTTGCAGGATTCTCAATTGACAATCATACTGATGAAGATTTAAAGAATTTTAGAACATGGATTAAAGATGGATTGGTAAAAGGACTCAAAATTTATTCTGGTTATGAACATTATTATCCCTATGATGAAAGATATCAAAAAGTATATGACATATGTGTGGAATTTGGTGTTCCTGCTATGTTTCACACTGGAGATACTTACAGTCCAAAAGGAAAACTTCGTTACGCTCGTCCACTTAACCTTGATGAAGTTGCAGTAGATAATCCTGAATTAAAAATCGTATTATGTCATTTAGGAAATCCTTGGATTCAAGATGCACAAGAAGTCATTTATAAAAATAAGAATGTCTATGCTGATATATCTGGTTTAGTTATTGGTAGTTTTGATCACTTTTTTGAAAAAATGATAAAAGAAAAAGTTGCAGAGTTAATTAACTATGCTGGAGAACCAAAATACCTTCTTTACGGAACAGATTGGCCAATTAGCACCATGGATTCTTATCTAAGCTTTGTAGCAAAACTCAACATAAAAAAAGAATTTAGAGATAAATTCATGTACCAAAACGCAAAAGACTTGTTTAAAATCTCATAAATCTAATTCACATAATCTAATTTTATAACATACCTGAAGGGAAATTCGTTTACTTTTAAAATTATTGTGCTTGAATATCTCTAATCATCTGGAAATATCTAAAAAAAGAACTAATTAAGAAGAGATATGACGTGAGATTATTGGAAAAAACCTCTAAAGAACTAGAAATTCAAGAAGATGAAAATGAAATTGAAGAAATAAATCATAAAATAAAAAATAATGATTATAATCAATTAAAAGAAGTACATCATGATAAAATGGTTTTAGAAACTAGAAAGATTGCGTTACAAAATAAAATACAATCAATTAAATTTTCCAAACATGTAAAAATAATTGAAAATGATTTAGAAGAATTAAAACATCAAAACAAAACTCTACGCGAAAATAATTCAGTTTTAATTGAAATTGTAAAAGAAATTTGTAAAGACCATAAAATCAGTCCTGGTTTACAAGAAAAAATCAAGACTCTTCAAGCATAAGTTATTCTGATATTGTCTGTAATTGATCTATTTTTCAAAATCATCATGCAGTAGTAATTTGTTTCTTGAATAATCTACATCTATTGCAATTATTACTGGTTTGTCTTTAGATTTTTTTGCCTCTTCTAAAATTTTAGGAAACTCTTCAGTTGATTTTATATGATATCCAATTGCTCCAAAACTCTGTGCAAGTTTTACAAAGTCTGGATTGTTAAATTTGGTAAACGCATCTTTTCCGTACTCGTCCATCTCTTTTAATGATATTAGACCATATCCGCCATCTACCCACACTATGATTATTATTGGGAGTTTTAGTCTAGATGCAGTTTCTATTTCTTGAACGTTCATCAAAAATGAACCATCCCCACACATTGCTACAACCTTTTTTTCAGGATAAACTAACTGGGATGCTATAGCTCCTGGAACTGAAAACCCCATGGAACAAAACCCGTTTGGGATGAGACATGTATTTGGCTCATATGTGTTGTATGTTTTTGCAATCCACATTTTATGTGCACCAACATCTGACAGTACAATATCTTTATCATCAAGACTTGCTCTAACATCTGTCACTAGTTTTTCTGGTTGAATTGGATATGATTGATCGTTTTTATGTCGCTCTATTCTATCTACCACTTGTTGTTTAATTTGTTTGAATAATTCTGGCATCTCTTTTTTTGGATAGTCAATTGAAGAATTTTCTTGTTTTTCTTTTTCCAGTTCTTCTAATATTGCATCAATAGTATATTCCACATCTGCACTCATCTCTACTGTTGGGGGATAATACGTATCTACTTCTGCTGAAGTAAAATCAATATGAATAATCTTTTTTGTTAAATCACTATTCCAATTTTTTGGACTATATTCTACTAAATCATAACCAATCGCAATTACCACATCTGCATTTTTCATGGCAATCAATGCATGATCTGCTTGTTTGATGCCAATAGTCTGAAGATGTCTTTCAGATTTATCTGATATCACACCTTTTGCCATAAATGTATTCATTGAACAAATACCTGTTTTTTCTGCAAACTGTCTAATATGTGAGCTAGAATTTTCACGAATGCATCCGTTTCCAACAAGTATGAGTGGTTTCTTTGACTCTAGGATAATCTTTACAGCTGCTTTTACAAGTTCTGGATGTGGTTTAGAACGCATTATTGGAAATTGCTTTACTGGTAAGATCTCTGATTGTCTTTTTGCAACATCTTGTGGTAATTCAATATGCGTTGCACCACATTTTTCTTCTAATGAAATTTTAAATGCACGCCTTACAATCTCTGGAATGTTATCTGTATTTCGAATAGACCAATTCCATTTTGTAATTGGTTTGAATAATGTTATCGCATCCATATTTTGATGTGATTCCTTGTGCAGTAGATGTGAATCTGTTTGACCTGTTATGGCAAGAACCCGTGAACTGTCCATATTTGCACTGGCAATTCCTGTCGTGAGATTGGTGGCGCCCGGCCCTAATGTTGCTAAACACACCCCAACTTTAGGTGTAATTCGCCCATACACATCTGCCATAAATGCCGCTGATTGTTCATGTCTAACCAAAATGAATTTAATTTTAGAATTTAACAATGACATGCAAAAATCTGAATTTTCTTCTCCTGGTAGACCGAATATGTATTCCACCCCTTCACTTTCAAGGCACTTTACAAACAAATCCGAAGCTTTCATTATGCACTTTTTTCCAATCTGAGATATCTAGTTTGTGTGATTGTTGGTATTCTATTCAGAATACATTTTCCCTTAATTTATGACATTCAGAGTCATAGTACTGACAACTCTGGATAATTTTCTAATATCTGCAACTGCCTTTTCAAATTCATGCTGATCATTAGTATTTACTTCTGCAATTACGTCATATGCACCATAGGTAAGATATGCATTTTTGACATTATTCATATGTTTAAGCTCTTCAACAATGTATTCTTCTGCACCTAAATCACAATTCAATAAAATAAATCCAACATGCATTTTATTCTTAAATTATTTGTTCAATACTTGTCTTTAAGTTTTACATCTATTACCATCGACTACGTCCACCATAGCTGTTTCTACCGCCACGGTCTCCGTATTTTTTTCTTCCACCACTTCTATCGTCTCTTGCATCTCCTCTACTAGATCCACCATATCCGCCAGATCTTCCATATCCTCCCGAACGAGAACCTCTTGAATACCCAGATCTTGATTGAGAACCACCCCCATATCTTCTTGAAGGAACTTGCCTCTTTAGAGGATCAGGAATTGAAATCTCTATTCCCATTTCCTTATTCAAGTCAGTTAATGGTACTTTGATTTGACGTTTGATTAAATTCCAATCCCCAACGGATGAATATGATACTAGTGTAATTGCTCTTCCCTTGGCACCTGCTCTTGCAGTTCTTCCAATCCTATGAAAATATGCCATCTCTTGGTTTGGAACGTCATAGTTGACTACAAGTTCTACTCTAGGTACATCAATTCCTCTTGATGCTACATCTGTTGCAACAAGAATGTCTACTTTACCACTTCTGAATTTACCCATTGATTGCTCTCTTCTGCTTTGTGACATGTCTCCTTCTATTGCTACTGCATCAAACTTTTCTTGATGAAGATATTTTGCAACATCTCGGGTTCTGTATTTTGTAGAGCAGAAAACTATGATCTGACCTTTTAGTGGTTTTATAAAATCAATTAGATATTTCATTTTGTCTCTGTCTTTGATTACAAGATATGCTTGGTCTATTCCCTCTCCACTAAGATCATCTGCATCCAGTAAGAACTGTTTTGGATTCTTCAGATATTCTTCTGCTAGTCTTAGAATCTCTGTTGGCATCGTTGCTGAAAACAATGACATTACTCTCTCTTCTGGGGCGAGATCTAAAATAAACTGAATATCATCAACAAATCCCATGTCTAACATTGTATCTGCTTCATCCAATACAATGTGGGTTACATCTCCAAGCTCAATAGAACCTCGTTTAAGATGATCAATTAATCTTCCAGGTGTTGCTACTACAATTTCTACTCCTCTATCAAGTGCATCTAATTGTAATCCCATTCCTTGACCGCCATATACTGTGGCAACTCTAATTCCTGTGTATTTTCCAAATTTCTTTATCTCTGTTGTAATTTGCATTGCAAGTTCTCTTGTGGGTGCCATTACCAAACCTTGAATTCCTTTTTTTGGTTGAATCTCTTGAAGCATTGCTAATGCAAATGCTGCTGTCTTGCCAGAACCTGTATGTGCTTGTCCTATAACATCCCTGCCCGTAAGTAAAACTGGAATTACTGCTTCTTGAATAGGAAATGCATCATCAAACCCCATTTCCCGAATCCCCTTCAGTATTTCTTCTTTTAATCCTAAATCTTGAAATTTTGTCATTTTATTTTCTTCTCTTAGCAATGACGAAAAAGCTCATTGCCCACTCGTCATTATTCCGATAAATTCAATCTCTTTTTAGGTCTAATAAACGCTTGTCCTTGTTTCTCATGTGTTTAGTTGTGAATCAATTACACTTTTGAAAACTTCAAAAGGCTGTGCTCCATTTACCTTGACAAATCCTGTCTTTTCATTTCCTATGAAAAATCCCGGAGTGCCAGTAATTCCATACTTTCTTCCATCATTTAGATCACTGTTGATTTCTCCAATGTATTTTCCTGAATCTAGACAAGAGTTGAATTGTTCTTGATTCAGTTTTAATTTAGCTGCATATCCTTTAAAGACATCAGTTGCATCAACAATTGACATTTTATTCCAGACTCCTTGATTTTCAAATAATTCATCGTGGAATTGCCAGTACCTGTCTTGTTCATTTGCACATTCTGCAGCTACTGCAGCAGGCATTGCATTTGGATGACTACTCTGTATTGGAAAATCTCTGAACACAAATTTCACCTTTCCTGTGTTTACATATTGTTCTAAGATTAGTGGAAGTGTCTGAGTTTGGAATCTAGCGCAAAATGGACATTGAAAATCTGAGAATTCTATAATTGTGATTGGAGCGTTTTGGTCTCCTATGATAGGATCATCGTCTATTGAGATGTTAGTTGGCTGTACATTAAGTTGTTCTGGAGCTTGTTGATCTTTTAAAATCTTTGATTCTATTTTCTCTATTGCATCATTTAATTCGGTTCTTGTTACTTGATCTGTTTTTAAATTGACATAGGATCCTGCAAAAAATGCAGCTACCAAACTAGCTGCAATAACTGAAATTATTAAAACATTAAAAACTGATTTTTTCATAGAAACTTTTCCATCTTTGGATTCACTCTGTTTTTTTATTTCATTTGAATCCATTTGGGCTTGATTTCATTATTGTATACTTATTTGTATTGAATTATTTGTAGCGTTTTTCTTTCTCACAGTTCTTATATTAGATCATAATTATTTAGAACAATGTCAGTAGACGATCGAAAAATGTACCCATGTACATGTTCTGATTGCGGAAAAGAATCACAAGTTCCATTTCAACCAATTGAAGGTAGAGATGTATTCTGCAAAGAATGTTTACCAAAACACAGAAAACCAAGAACCGAAAATAGAGGAAGATATTAGGCTAAAATAGGCTTAACGTCGTTTTTTCTTATTCTCTCAAAATTATTTTTATTAAAATTAAAAGAGCCAATAATGGGATCCGAACCCACGACCCTCAGATTACAAATCTGATGCTCTAACCAGGCTGAGCTATATTGGCACAAAATCCAATAAAAATTTTGGATCTTTAAAGTGTTACCCGATAACGTTTTTGAAATAAAATTTTGATGATTGTATCAAAGATCTGAATTTTCAGACAATTTTTATTTTTAAAACTAGTTATGAACTTGCTCTTTATATCCATCAGATTATAATACTGTGAAATTGTGAATACTTCATCGATGAAGTATATTCACCCTCTAAGACTCAAAGTTCTGATGATGATGTTTTTTTCAACTGGTATTATTGGAATTATTGTAGGTCTTTATGTTGCACCAGCTCAAGCACCGAATGCAACACTGCTAATTACTTTCTTGGGCGTCATCAATTTATCTTTGGGTGGCTTCTTTGGTTGGGCCTTTCTTAATCAAGCACAACCTCCATCAAATGATAAAAGAAAGAAAAAGCGCGATGACAACTAGTATGTTTGTGGTAAAATGCATTGCATATGCATCATTAAGTCCTTTTTTATCGTAGATGTACTTGAATAGAAATCCTATTGGTAATAGAATTAGTGCCATGTGAACTTGAATTCCCATTGCAATATGGATCATGGCCCAAACTACTACCATCTTCTTGGATTTTCTAAAATACAATTCTTCCACATAGTTGATGTGAATAAACATGTACACTAGTAATGGGATGAATGGAACTACTCCCCAAAAGCCTTGATCTGCAAATGGACCTATTGCAATGTTGTATCCAAGCCAACTCCAATTGAGGATTGGCAGTGTTTCAACATAATCATGTGCAAAAATGACATATGCAAATAAAATCCCAAAGGCCATCGGTGCGTATTTTATTGAATTGATTCCTGATTTTATGTCCTTGAGTCTCTTTTTAGTTTCTTTAATGAGTAGTAATGATGCGCCTACAGTCAAAACATAGTATCCTATAAGGAAAAACTCTGACTGGAAAAAATCCTCAAGCATGACCTGCTCTGATGTGCATTATACAAAAATCTAACTACACTTGAATAAGGGTTGATAGTATGGTGTCTTGCTGTATTTTACATTTTAAATTACAACTTTGCAAGATCGCATGTTTTTTGAAAATTACTAAAAAGATTTTTTCAATCAAAGTATAAATAATAAAACTTCCTCATCAAAAAAGAATTGCTAGACTTAGTTGCCAAAAAATTATTTCTTACAAAAGGTAAAGGTGTTCATGAAGATAGATTAACCAGTTTTGAATATGCTCTAAGAGATGCTGGAATTGCTGGTACAAATCTTGTTTTAATTTCAAGTATATTTCCACCGAATGCAAAATTGATTTCTAGAAATGAAGGTCTTAAACAAATCAAACCCGGACAGATTTTATTTACAATTTATTCAAAGAACCAAACTAATGAAGCTCATAGACTGTGTTCTGCCTCTGTTGGAATTGCTAGACCAAAAGACACGAATCGATATGGTTATCTTTCTGAATACGAATCATATGGACAAAATGAACAGCAATCAGGTGATTATGCCGAAGATATTGCAGCTCAAATGCTTGCGTCTTCTCTTGGCATACCGTTTGATATTGACAAAAGTTGGGATGAGAAGAGACAACAATGGACTATCTCTGGTCAGATTTACAAAACACAAAATGTTACTCAATCTACCAAAGGCGATAAAGATGGCAAGTGGACAACTGTGTTTGCTGCCGCTGTTTTACTTGTATAATTTTATTTTCTATATCCTTTGAGATAATAGACTGCAGCTGCTACTGCTACTACTGTGATAATTATCACTACTACTGTTGACTCATCAAATGATGGCGATACTTTCTTTGGAGCTAATAGCTCACTGCCTCCTAAAGAGAAAACTAGTTCATCTTTGTTAATTGATGTTCTCTCTCCGAAAATATATTTTCCTTGAATTATTTCTCCTTGATCTGGATCAAAAATCCATCCTTCTCCAGTAAGTTCTTTGGGAATTTTGTCGCCTGCTACAATCTGTGTTGGAACTATGGTTCCCCTTACATCTGATACATTAGTGGAGTTTGGAGATAACACTGCAACTTGTAATATTGAGTTTAATGGATAAAATCCTCTTGAAAAATAATCTGATCTTTTTAGCTCATCTGTTTTCAAAAATTCTAATGGATTGATTTCCCCTGACGATTCCTCATTCTTGTAATCTGCTGATATTTTTAATTGTAATAGTGATTTATTTTCTAATGGTATTATTGAAAATGTCATAAATGATTTCTCTTCTTTTGATAGATTCTTTGCAATGTCGTAAAATCCTCCAGCATCTCTAATTATTTTTGGAAGTAATATTGCTGATATTTTTTCATACATCGACTCTGTATCTTCCATTGGCATGACGTATACTGCTGATACTGTACCTTTACTTGTAGCTCCGCCAGATGTTTCAACTGCTTTGCTTATTTCATCATTGACCTGAACAAAGACTGAATGAAATGTTGCTTTTGTATCAAATGCCTGATTTAACTCTCCAATAAATGAACCTGCAATTATCTTAGTTGAATTTTGAATTGCTAAAAAATTCTTGTCTGCCGGATCTCTTGCAACATTTATGATGATACATGCTTTACCTGATACACCTAAAACACATCTGTCTTCGTTTGTCAAAATTACAGATGTAATTCTTCCATTTTCTCTTATCTTCTGTTCTAATTCAGCAGGAACTCTGATCTCTTGTATGCTGGTACTTTGTAATGCAATTGACGCTGTAACATTTTCAGGGGTACCTCTTTCAATCATTACTTGTGCAGATTCTTGAAATGTGGCAAGTCCTGGCTGTTGTTGAGAATACGAATAATTTGTTGTAAAGATCAACATGCCGATTAAACCCAAAAAAATTACTGCTTTTAGCATACGCCGTTTCCATTTGACTAAATTATTAAATTTACGCTTGTTTTATTCACTTTTTTAGTTGAGTTTTGCATTTGAGTTTGATTCATGAAACAATCTGTAAGAGGTTGGTTCAAACATTTAAATCAGTAAATTTTGAATTTACAATTGACATCGAATTCAAACCGTTCGGGGAACAAGCTGGCAGACCGTGCGTTGGTCTGCCAGCCCCATATTATTATCAAATTTTAAAATCCTAGGTTAATTTTGAAAGAGTCTTGACTTGATTTTCAACATAATCAAATCCTTCTTGCCAAAACTTTTGAGAAGTTATGTCTAACCCATGTCTCGCTAGTAATTTTTCTGGTTTTTCAGAACCACCTGCTGCAAGAATTTCAATATATGATGGAACAAAACTAGAACCCTCTTTTTTGTATCTTTGAAATAATGACAAAGCAAGCAGGTTTCCAAAAGAGTATGCATAGCAGTAAAACGGTGTATGATAGAAATGAGGTATACAACTCCATTCCACTGCAAAGTCTTCTGAGATTGCAACAGAGCTGCCAAACTGCTCTTTGAGATTTTGAATGTATGTCTTTGAAATCTCATCGACTGTTGTTCCTTTTCCAATTTGCTCATGTGCTGCTACTTCAAAAATTGTAAAATACGCTTGTCTCATTATAGTTGCATACAAGTCATCGATTTTCTCTGATAGCATTGTTTTTTTCTCATTATCTGTTATTTTGTCAGATAAATTGTCATACAACAAAAGTTCTGAAAAAGTAGATGCTGTCTCTGCTAAAGGCAATGGTGCCTCTTGAACTAGAATTGATCTGTTCTGTGCTGCTTGGCTATGTACTGCATGACCTAGCTCATGAGCTAAAGTAAAAACATCTCTTGTTTTTCCAGTAAAATTGAGTAAAACAAAAGGAGTAATCTTTGGAGTCAATGTGCTGCAAAATGCCCCGTCTCTTTTTCCTGGTCTTATGGATGAATCAACATGTTTCTCATTGAATACTTTTTTGGCAAACTCTTCTAATTTTGGACTAAATCTTCCCAGTGATTCAAACACAAGTTTAACTGATTTGTCGTATTGGTAATTTTTTTCTTTAATTTTTGCAGCTGATGGAGCATACAGGTCATACCTCCGCAGTTTTTTCATTTTTAGAATTTTTGCTTTTTGAACAAAGAATTTTTGAAACACCGGTGAATTCTTTCTACAAACTGTCAGAAGTGATTCTATGGTTTTATCATCTACATCATTTCCAATATTTCTCATAGAAATTGGGGATTTGTAACCTCGAATCTCGATTCCCTCATCTTTCCAATTCAATACAATATTTTGATAAATCTCGCCTAGTACTCCCTTATTTTCTGAATACTTTGTTAGAATGGTTTTGTATGCTGTTTCTCTTGTCTTTGGATTTGTACTTCTTATGAAGTTTGTAATCTCCTCACGTGTCATTGTTTTCGTTTTATTGCCAATCTTCATTTTATATTGATAAGCACTTGTCATCTTGTCGTAAAGTTTTACAAGTGCAGAAATTCCTGTAACATCTAATGTGTTGATAATTTTTTCTTCAGGTTCCGATAGTGCATATTTGGCAAATAATCTCTTATGGTTTAGATATTCTGATAGTTCTCCTGACTCTTTGATCAGTCTTTTTGCGTTACTGTCATCGACTTTGGTCTTCCACCATAAATCAAAAAACAATATCTTGTTTGAAATCTCTGAACCTAGTTTTGACATTCTAGTCATTAGTGATGTAGCCTCATCAGACTGTGTGTTTGAAGAGTATTCTAGGGATGCATAGCCACCAATTTGGTTCATTTTTTCAGAAATTTTTTCAATCTGGTGTAAAATATTCATAAATTCCTTTGATGACATTTTTGGGTTTAATTTTGATTTGATTTTCTCAAATTTCTTTGCTAGTCCCTCTAATTCTGTAATTTGTTTTTGAAAAGCAGAACTTTTTGGATCTTTTACCAGTTCTGATAGATCCCATTTGTCAAGTTTGTACTCTGACATCTAATTATCTTGTTTTGTAACTATTAAAAAATGCATGCTGTAAATTGGCTTGTTTTTTGGAACATTCAAACTCCTTTTTATCTGAGCATCTCAAAAATTTTAAAATTTTAACTGGAACTTAAGACCAAAACTGGTAAGGTACTTGGTGAGAGTTCCAATTACCATGAATTTTTCAAGATAGTATTTAGAGAATACTTATCATTGATATGAATAACTTCTACGTGAGGGTTTTAAGCAAATTTTGTTATTTTATTGCATGACAAATAAAATCGAAAATCCACCTGCTTGGGAATCTGTACTAGGATTATCTTGGATAATTTTAGATGAAGAATAGTTTCTTCAAAAAAACTATCTGCATTCCCTTGGACAAATGATGTGTTATTGAAAAAATACTAGGGTCTAGTATTTTTTTAAAGTATCTTTGTATCTTTTAATGGATTCTACGATTATCTCCTTTGCATCTTTAGAACCCTTCCAACCTAGTATCTCGACTTTTTTCCCTTCCAAATCTTTGTAAACTTGGAAAAAATGTCCAATCTCTGAACGATAATGATCCTCAATGTCTGTAATGTCTGCAGTATGAAGATACCTTGGATCATTTGTTGACACACAAATTATCTTATCATCTGGATTTCCATCATCTTTCATTTGTAATAATCCAATTGGTCTGGCTTCAATTAAAATTCCAGGATAAGTTGAATTGGTAACTAGAACTAGGGCATCAAGTGGGTCTCCATCTTCAGATAGCGTTTGAGGAATGAGCCCATAATCTCCTGGATAGTGAAATGGTGAAAACAAAACCCTGTCTAGTTTTATCATGTTGTGTTTTTTATCATATTCATATTTGTTCATCGAGCCCTTTGGAATCTCTACAATCACATTTACAATCTCCGGAATATCACTGCCAGATTCAATATCATGCCAAAAGTTTTTGCTCATATCTAATTCCTAAATCATTTCAGTCTGTATATGAATTCTATGACTTTTTTTTGAAATTTGCGGATTGGTGTGTGTTATTTAGTATGGATAACTTTGAACATCTTTACAGTGTATTCGCCATGAAATATGTCAAATACCTCCCCTGTAGTTTGATCCACATTTCTTATTCTGAATTTGTATTCATACGAGCCATCTCCTTTAACTTTGACTTGTGCAACATGAATTGGTTCCTCTCCTTTGAAAAATTGAATAATCACGGGATATCTTTCGACATAATCTGAGGGCTCGCCCTTTACAGTTCCCCAAACAAAAGATTTGTTTTCTGGAATGTGCATAGTGGCAATTCTCTTCTCAAGACTGATTTTGTCATCAATTGGAGTAATTGTAATTTCTTCTGAAGGCTCTGATGTTGCTGATGTGTTTGAAGGAATTAATAACATAATTCCTGTCAAAATAATTATTCCAAATAACAAGACATTTGTTTTTAACTTCAATTTCTATTTGTCTGCATGTCTTTTGTACTAAAAAATTTATCGATGTATCTTAACATGTTTTTTAAATTGAAACTTTTTGTCTCCTATTTCAATTAACCATAAAATATCATATCTAGAAATCATCACTTGAATTTTAAGCTCTGTGAAATTAGTATTTTTATGAGTAATGTTAAACAAATAATGAAGAAACCAATAACCATTGAAAATTCTGCTTCAATCTTTAAGGCAATGACCCTTATGAATAATTCAAAAATAAGCCGTCTTCTCACAACGAATGAATCAGGAGAAATTGTTGGAATAATCACTGAAAAAGATATTGGATTTTTTTTGTTAGTAAACGATTCTGAAAAAAATCTTAATGAAATTCCTGTATCTATCTTAGAAAAACCGTTAATTCAAGTTAATGAGTCCACTCCTGTTGAAGATGTAGCTCATATCATGATCACTAAAAATATCGGTTCTATAGGCGTGTCTTCTTCTAATACTATTGGAATTGTTACCAAAACTGATCTCGCCCGTTATTACATCCAAAATTATGTTGGTAAATATCGAGTTGGAGATGTGATGACTGTTTCTTACTCTTCAATGTATTCAGATGATCCTCTTTACAAAATAGTTTCAAAAATGATTGAAGACAAAGTATCGAGATTAATTATTAAAAATAAAAAAAATGAAGCCATAGGTGTTGTTAGCTTTAGGGATTTGTTTGGGGTATCGATGACTATGGGAAATGACAATAAGGTTGTGGATAACTCTGATTCATTAATTTCTGTGATTTTTCCTCGGAAAGGATTTCTGACTCCAAGTGGATTTGGAGGTAATATCATTGCAAAAGATGTAATGACCCCAAATGTTGTTACAATTGATTATAATGATGATCTAGTTATGGCTTGTACTGAAATGATTGATGATAAAATAAATGGTGTGGGAGTTTTAATTGATAATCAATTGTCTGGAATTGTAAGTAAAACTGACGTAATCAAAGCACTTGACAAATTAAAATAATTGGGTTTTAATTTTAAGCATTTTTAAACAAGTCGTTTTATTTTAAACTGTTTTTTATATCATTACACATTAAAAACGACTAAGATATTAACATCATACAATTTCATGATATCTATGAATAATTCCTCTGATGTATTACCTGCCTTGGTAAGTGTCGCAATAGAGAATTCATTGAATAATATCAGTAATACCGTCTGTGAATCTGTGGGTAATCTTCTATATGAAAAATACAATAGTTATTTTTACAATTGTCTTGAGCATCCCGAATATCTTGTGGATATTTTAAAGATTGAATTTGGAGATGGGTATCTATCAATAATTAAGAACATTAACAAAAGATTAGAGGAATTCTCATATCAAGATCCGATTAAAAAATTTCTTTTGGGGATAAACCAATAATTGAACAATAGACTCAGTGTTTTCTTTTTAGTTTTTTCATTACTTGTTATAGTTACCATAATTGTATTATCTAATATGTCTGGGTATGAAAATGCAGAATTTTGGTCTGTAGAACTTAATTTTATCATTACCAGTATTTTGTTAATTGTATGCATTGTGAATAATTTTAAGATTGGAAAGGGTGGAAAACATGGACAATCTTGGTTATTTTTTACTCTGGCCATTGCATTGTGGTATACAGCTGAACGAATATGGACAATACCTGAATTAACAAATTCTGATTCTGTCTTTTCATATGCAGATCTTTTTTGGTTTAGTGGATATGTGTTTTATTTTCTATTTGGTGTGATGTATTTGAAGCCATTTTCATCTCAGATTTCAAGAAAAAATATTCTATCTACTTCTTTGTCTGTAGTGGTAGTTTTAATTTTTATCTTTTACATTATAATGCCATCTTCAAATATCTCTGAGAATATTTTGAATGCTTCTTATCCTGTTGCAGATTCGTTTATGTTGATTCCCTCAATTCTGGGAATATTTTTATTTTTTAAAGGACGCACAAAGTTTTCCTGGTCTTTGTTATTTTTTGGAATGCTGGTTTTTGTTGGTTCAGATTTTGGTTTTATGTATTTTAATTCCACGGGTGATTACTATGAAGGTCATTTGATTGATATTCCATACTTGTATGCGTATTCTATTTTTATTGCAGGATTAATTGCTAATCTGAATTTGTGGAATAAGACTAATAAAAATAAACCATTTCATGAACAGGACAAACTGATATGACTAATTCAAACTATTTACTGGACTATTTTTTAGTTGTTTTTCTCAAGATGAATTGCATTAGAGCTTCTTTTGAATAATCTATGCCGTGCTCCTCTTCTGTATGTTTTGCAAATTCTTCAATAATCTCATTAACTTCGCCTTCTGATACAAACGAGCAATCATAACCATAGTCTTCACACTTTAATTTTATCATTAATAATTTCATTTTTTTATTTGTAATATAGGTAAGTTAACATTGTTAACTACAATTTTTTCTATCTAATTTTATTGTATTTGATTTATGATAAAGGGGACCTAAAGTGTCATGCCCGTTGTTTTGGGAATAAAAATGGACGCATATGTATGTGAAAATTTGATTTTTAATAATATTTTACACTTAAGGAATATGAATTAGCTTTTCATGAATTCCATCAGGATCAGTTGAAACATTCCAGTCAATATTTCCTGCACTCTGAAGTGCATCTACTACTTGAGCCGGAGTATCAGTAGGATGACTTACAAGATATAGTGCTGCAGCTCCTGCAACGTGTGGAGTTGCCATGCTTGTTCCGCTAATTGTATTGTATCCGCCATCTTTCCATGTAGATAAGATCAAAACGCCCGGTGCAATCACATCAACACAACTACCATAGTTACTAAAGGAAGCAAAAGGATCATTATTTGAAACACCATCTCTGTCATCAAGGGCTGAAACTGTGATGGCATTTGGCGCACTAGCAGGAGACTTTGAGCATGCATCAGTGCTTTCGTTTCCTGCTGCCACAACAAATACAACCCCGGCGTTAACTGCATTTTCTACTGCAGTGTTTAGTGCATTAGATTGTGAACCGCCAAGACTCATGTTTGCGACTTCTATGATATCTGCATTGGCTGCAACCCAGTTAACTCCTGCAATTACATCAGATGTAAATCCAGAACCACGATTATCTAAAACTCTAACTGCATGCAATCTTGCATCTGGTGCAACTCCAACTACGCCAATATCGTTATTTTTTGCTGCAATGGTTCCAGCAACATGAGTGCCATGACCATTACCATCAGACCAACTATTACCTTTAGCAAAATTTACTCCATCAACAACATTAAGATCTGGATGTGTTGGATCAATTCCAGTGTCAATTACTGCAACATCCACATTGATTGAACCACTTACGGATCCACCTATTCTTGCAATTCCAGTTGGGATTACTTGGGGGGGTTGAGTTGTACTTCCACCACCACCGCCTCCAGGAGTGCCAGATGGTTTTTTGAATATTGTTACAATAGAATCCTGTTCAACATATTTTACTCTAGGATCAGATAATATTTTGTCTAGTTGTCCTTTTGGAACAACTCCACTGAATCCATGAATTGCAGTTTCATAAACATGAGATATTCCTAGTCCACGCTGTTGTGCCATTTCATTTGCAACAGACCAAGGATTTGCACCGTCCTTTAGAATTATGATATAGTTGTCTGGGACATATGATGGAGTAGCTTGTGAGGGAGTAAATCCCAAGACTCCAATAGAAATTATTGTAATTGCAGATAAGACAAGTATAATTCTGTTAATTTTCAACGTTCACATTTTTTAAAAGTTGAATTTAAGTATTAGTGTTTCATTAATCCTCAAATATTGAACCTGTAATGATTCTTCTTTATTTTAGCATCATATCCAGAATCTTTAAACAATGATTGTTTCTATGTAGGAACCCTAGGAATAGTTGTTAGATTTGTTCCTTCTACAACCCTCTGAATTCTATTTTGCTTTGTGTGTTTGAGATAAAATTCACGGAATCAATCTATATTTTATGATAAAATTTCTAACTGATTCTATATTTTGGATGAAAAATAGAATTTAGCAATTCCCAAAAATGGGAACTGAAATTTTTGTTTGTTTGTGATTTCAAACAATCTGTAATTACATAAAACATTCGTAATTAGAACATGCTAAATCAAAATATGGTATGTTTTGGTGTAATTGGAGTTTTAGTACTCTTCACCTCAAGTCAAGCATATGCATTTGAAGGAGATTTGAGTGATGTTCTGTTTCAAATTACAATAAAAAGTGAAGACATTTTAAATTCAGGTGATGATAATAAGAGTTTTCTTAGCGAAATTAACGAGTATGTTAAAACAATAGAGCCTAAAAATGCTGAAGAAAAAAACTATTGCAGAGAATCATACAGGAAGAACACAATCACAATATAAAATACAACAAACTGCGAGATGATTTGATAAAAAATTCTTACATTGATAATGTGTTAAATGAATTAAATGCAGATAAAGAATTCCAAGAAGTTAAAAATCAAATCATGTTGGAAAATGTCAGAAATCATAAAACAGATGAAATTTTAGAGATTCAACTAGTAGGATATGTCATTGAGAAAAACCCAAAATTAATCGAACGTGCAATAAACGTTCTTTACAAATCATATGGGAACAGTGAAGAATTCAATAATGTTTTCTCAGAGTATTCAATAGAAAATATGGGGCCTACACAGATATCCCTAAATGAATTTGAATCTGACCACAAAATCAAATCAATCAAAGATCTTCAATTTACAGATAAAGAAATTTCAGATAAAATGCCACAAATTAAAGAATCAAACAGTAAAGAATTAAAGGAATTTTCAAATCCAGACAAAGTAAAATCATTATACAGCAAAATAAAAGAAAGTGAAAAAGAATTTAAGATAAAGAAAATCGATAATCCTGAGATATTTAATCCTAATTCATGTGATCCAAAATTTGAATACTGTAGAATATTAAAACAAGAACAACAGAGTGAAATTAACACAAAGTTTCTAGATGATGATT
>NZ_AHJG01000109.1:0-6694 GCF_000241145.1 Candidatus Nitrosarchaeum limnium BG20
CAGCGCCTACGGCGCAATGCACCTTCGGTGAGGAATTAATTAATGGAAGTTCTAAATGATAGAATTCTTTTAGTTTTTTCCTTATAGAATAAAGAATTTTGTATTCATAATTTTTGTTTGGATTGATTTTTCTAGAGAGATAATTACGTTCAGTTTTACTTAGCATGAGAACATAATGAGAAGATAGTATTTAGATTTTGATCAACTATTAAAGAAGAAAAATCTAGTTGGATGTATCTAGATAATCAAGCAGTATCTGACTTCCACCCAATGAGTCTGATTCCGAAGTAATTTTTCCTGTATGAAGATAAACATCAAACCAATATGCCGGAGTGTTTGCACATAAAACATCACTCTTGGTATTCATCATAACGGTGAGTTTATCCTTATTATCCAATTCATCAGATACAGAAACCCATGTTTCGGTGTTAGATTTATCCAACATTACATCAAATCCACACTTATTTGTCAATGCAATCAACATTGCATCTTGCATATCAAGTCCAACATGATCTTTACCTTTGTAAGTCAGAACATATTTTTCAAGTAATTTTTCTGCATGATCATAGTATACTTCTTGTTCATCAGTTTGATACCAACCATTTCCCATTTTAGAAGGAATAATTTCTGATATTTTGCTTGGGAGTTTATTTTTTATTTCTTCATTTACTTTTTCTGGTTTTATATTTACTTCATCATGGGTGAAAGATGCGGATGTAATTCCTACTACAATTAATCCTAAAAATAACAAACCATATCCTTTTAAAATATTTTTAACAATATTGTTTTTTATTATTCCTTTATTCTTTGACACATACAAAATTATCAGTATAGGGATTGTAAATATAATAACTACACCAAATGAGTAAGAAACAGTAGATAATACATGGGGTGCCAAAGAGTCATTAGAACTCAGTATAAGAACAGTGATGGCAATTAACAAAACAAGGGTTATTGGAATAATTATAATTGATTTCATTATTTTTTCAGGTATTTTATGAATTTAAGATTTTTAGTCATGAGTAGAGTCTAAAACACTTATTTCGTGTAATGTTAATTTATGATAATTACCATGCCTTAATTTAGAAACATCTGTACACAAAGGTAATGGAAACAAAAAAGAAGAGAAAAGAAACAGATGAACAGAATAGTTTTGACTATGAACAAGGCTTTAACATCAAAGAAGTGTTTGATCAAGAGTGATACCTCTTAAGAAAAAAGAAAAAAGAGGAAATTACCTTAAGTAATTCTATTTTGGATTTTTATCAAATTTTTGACATTTGGAATTTGTATTAATCTTTTAACATCTCGATCTTCTGAAAATTTTTGCACATCCCACAGAAAATATGGAATGTTTGAATCACTCCAATTATTTTCTAATTCAACTGGATTGTCTTGAAAATATTCAATCATGGAGTTTATGATCTTTCTTGGCCTTGTAGGAATAGGGAGATGTTGGCCTCCGGCCTTGAGATGTCTTCTTTGTGGAGTAAATGATTCATCAAGATCAGATAACGCTCTGTGTTTAGGAAGATTTGAAATCATTAGTTCAATGTCTTGTTGATTGTAAGTCATGATCAAATTATCTATTTTCCAACTAATAAAGTGGCTTCTAGAATCTACACAAATCGACGTTTCGACATTTTAGTTTTTGAAGCTATTTTTAACTAATGCAATGTCGATTCGTGTTACTTGTTTACACAGTTCTTCTACAGAAATAATCTCATCATTTGTATTATAGAACTGATATTCTTCTTTCTCGTATCGACGTATGATGTATTTCTCTAGGCATGATCTTACGCATGATTCATCTAATGTCTTTGTGTCGATTAATGTCGATTCTGTTGTAGCATCCACTTGTTGATATCGTTCAGGAATCCAAAAAATATCTCTGGTCTTGTTGGTAGGATCCTTTGTTCTTTCTAAAAATCCATTCTCCACAAGAGGAATCAGATAAGTTTCCAACAGTTGTTGTCTACTGTATGTTCGTTCTCTATGTTCTTGGTATTGTTCTAAAATTTGTGCTACTGTTTGAACAACCAAATTTTGTCCTTCGACACTCATCTCTTTACCATGTTTTAGAATTGATGGTTTGATCACTTCGTTGTATGCTTGAATCTTGTGGCTTGGAATTCCTGTATTTTCTATGATCAACCTAACTGCATGCTGAACATCGCTTAGATCAGTTACGACATATTTTGTACCTTTTAGTTCCCATTTTGGCCTATTGATTGCATTACATAGAGTGAATAGATTAGATGTTTTCAATAATCTCTTTAGTTGTCTGGATCTATAACCTGAATTGTTAGGAAATTGTTTGTGTATCTCATCAAGAAATGGGTTAAACACAGGTCCATCGATTTTTCTATATCTCTTTAAGGATTGAATAACTGAAGATACCAAAGATTTTGCATATTCAATTTCCTCTTTACTAACAACTAGTTCTTCATATAATTGTCCAGGTAGGCCATATTGATAGGTGACTAGTTCATTACTTTCCTTGTATTTTTGTGGATTTGATCTTAATGAAATTGTCTGAAATCTACTATCAATTTCATTTGTAATGTCAGTTTTAGCCTCGTCTTTTGCTGAAGCATATGATATTGAAGGCTTTCCTTTAAAGATAGTTTTTTGAAGCCTATTAGAACCGGATTGCTTGTTAGTTGTGTTATGTCTAATGAGTTTTGTATCCTGAGAAAGAATCGGTTTGAAGAAATCCCATAATGCTGTGTTTTGATCATCCAGAAATATCAGCCATTTGTTTTTTAGATTTATCAAATTCACTGCTTCTCTTTCAAGTCTTTTTCTTTCTACATCGATTTTCTGTTTACGATCTTTATCCTTTTGTTTGTCTGTGGCATTTTCAGTTTTTTCTTCTTTGGATTCTTTTTCAGTTTCTTCTTTGAGTTCTTTCTCTAATTTTTCTTCAAATAATTTTAGTTTTGAATCAAGTGGAACAAATACTTCTTTTTCTTCTTCAATCATGACTTTTCCATTGTCGTATTTGAACGATGTAGGAGATGCTGATGCTAATTTCAATATATTTTCTAGTGGAAATACATTTGATACTTTTTCCAAGAGATAGGTCTTTCCTTCAGATGTTGGAGCAAAGATTCTCATATGTAGTGGTTCTGCAGTAAATGCAGACAAACCACAAAGTAAAACTCGATAGAGATTATCTTCTTCTTGTTTTACTTCTTTACTTAGAATCCTAATGATTTCTGAAAGGTTGTCGGATTCTGAAACAACATTTTCAGTTTGTTTGTTTATATTTGTCATTGAAAAAGAAAATTTATTTTTATACATAATTATTTTTCAAATCAAATCCCTGATCTAAATGTTTGCATTTTTTCTAACAACATTAAAAATCTAAAATAATTTTTACTTGTATGCATTACGTTATGCAAGATTATAAAGTTTGTTACTTGATTCAGAATTCAGTATAGGATTTTTGTATAATAGTTTTGTATAACGAATTCTCTTATGGAGATAGTATATAGCTTTTACTGTTTCACTATAACATTAGCTAGTTTGTTTTCTTTGAATGTGTGTTTTTATCTTTGAAATTCCAAAGACAGGACCCACAACATAGATTCCAAGATTAAGCAAAATTACAGAAATTCCAAATCCCAATACTTTAGTTTCAGAATCTGCTAGTGTCATTATGGATAAAGTTGAAAGCATTGGAGTTATTGCAATTTTAACAGCCTCTTTGAATACTGGATTTTCACGCTCAAAATCAGCTATTTGCGGTGAAAAAGAGTAGTAGAATTGGTTGAATCCTGACATAAATGATGTACCTGATGCTGTTTGGAGTAGTTGATTATCTCTTAACTCACGTAATTGTTGTACCTGTGGTGCTAACTCACTACCGTAAGTTGCAGTTGCAATAAGACAACCACCACCTTTTTCTGATGCAGTTTTTACATCAGACACAGGTTCTTCAGACACATATTCTACTTTTTCTGGAATAATTTTACATGAAATATAATTAATTGGATTATCTCCAAAACCAGAATCATCTCCAAGTGGATTTCCTGAAATACTGGCATTACAATGATTATTAATTTGTCCAAAATTTATTATTCGATGTTCATTTAAAATTGTACCAAAATTATTTACATTGCTCGTAAAGGCGTTTGATATTTCACCAGTACTGTTAACGGTTATAATTCCTGTATTGTTAAGATTTCCCTGATTTCCAAGTTTTCCTGAAACATGAATTGTACCAAAGTTTTCAATAGCACCAAAGTTAATTATATTACCTAAAACAGTAAGTATTCCATTATTTGTAATAATGCCTTTTGAATTACTTAAAGTAACATCACTAGAAATTGTCAGAATTTTTCCTGAATGAATTGTAAACGAAGAAACAACACAAGTGTTAGATGTTGGATTCCATTTAGAACCTTCAATCATTGTAATACAAGATTTTTCATCTGAAATTACACCTTCACCAGAATGAGGACCTAACGTTTCATTTGAAACGATATTTGATTGTGTATTGAATTGTACTTTGTTTGTATGCATTGCAGTTTGTGCCATTTCTATGTATTGCATACGGCATTTTTGAAGTTCAATCTGCATTTTTTCTTGATTGTTGGTATTTTTAGTAATGGCAAAATACTCACAATCATCTTGAGTCCCTTGTATCTTATCTGCTTGTGATGATGTAAAACCATACATAGGTTCAACTGGACCCAAAGGTCTTCCAATATTTTTCATACATAATAGATAATCATCAAAAACATTATCAATTATATCAGTAACCGTAGAGGAGGTTGCAGTTCCTAACATCTTATCTGCAGTATCAATACAATCTTGCTTTGTTTTTGGCGTTTCTTGTATTTTTTCTTTGGGAACTTCAATGGTTACCTGTGTATTTTTCTTCAATCCGTCATCATTCCCCGATAAAAAAACTTGAACTACATCAGGATTTTCTAAGAAATCTTGTGGGCTTAAAATTGGATAACCGTATTTTGTATCAATTGATTTGATGATATGGGATGTTAGAGATATGTCTTGGATACTAATGTATTTGTCCCAAACAGTGGATTGTAAAACATAATACTTGCCTTTGATACACCATATGCTCTTAGTGTATCCAAGAGATATTTTTATTGTCGTTGTTACAAAGCATGATGCTTTCGGATCTACAAACTGACCATTAGAATATGTAGAGCCTACTGTATCATAGTAGCCTAAAATCTCAGATCTGATTATACATTTTGATTCGTCAACAACATATACTGAGCAGTTCTTGTCATTGGAATTCCAAGAAACTAATTCATTGTTTGGATTATTTTGTTCTTTTCTGAAAGAATTAACTATATTTTTAAAAAATTGTTGTTCACCAGTAGGCTGTTCAGTTTCTACGACGAGTATTCTTTGAGTCATTTCACCATTCGTGTATGTTCTAAGCAACTGTGCTTCAGTAATGCCTGGAATTCCATTAATAGTGTTTTCAGATTGAAAGATGATTTTTGGATCATTAAAACCTGCAAAGAATGAACGCAGTTCGATGAATTTATCATCAGATACATTGGTTTGTTTTTGTGGTATGTTTTTGTTAGATTCAGATGTGCTTTGTGGAAAGTTTTCAAATCCTTGATCTAAAACATTTGCAATCCATTCCATACACCATTTTCCATCTCTAGAATCTCCAGAGAATTCATCGCATTTTAGTAAAACAGTTTGATAACCATAATTCTTTGCCCAACTAGCAGAATAGCCAGTACTATCAGTGAAATCAATTGCAAAAGAATCGGAAATAAAATAATTTCCAAAACTGAAAAACACTATTCCAATAATTGAAAATAAAAATAAGATGTTTGTTGTAAAAATCACTACTTTGGTATTACGTGATATTATTTAACATGGTATGCCAAATCTTAATCCATTTTTTTCTGTGTTGACTCATCATAGGTAAAAAATAATGCCTTTGAGATACATCACCGGTTCTTCCCTGCATAAAATTTGCTAATAATGGATCAATCTTCGTAGCTACTATTGTGTAGTTCAATTTTCTAAGGAATCTTAATTCACATTCTAACTTCTTGAAATGATCATAGTCAAATTTCAAATCTTTATCCATTTTATCATGTAATAACGGATGACAAAAAGTGGCGTTTGCATTCTTTGTTTTTCGATGCCAAAAGATTTCAATTGTTCCATCATGACAGAATTTCTTATGATTTTCAAATACAGTTCTAGCCTCAATGGTACGTAATCCAGAAGTTAACATGAATAAAGCAAAATCAGAGTATAATGGCTCTAATTTTGTAATATTATCTAATACATGATTTATGGATAATTGTTCTTTTGGAAGTTTGTATGTAGTAGAATTCCATTTTATCTCTTTTTTCTTAATCCAAGATGTAAATTTTTCATGAAGGTCAGTATCAAATTTAATATCATGAAACCTGCAAAGATTTCCCATAGTTCTCAGATCATCCTGTTTGTTTCGATCATTTGTTCTGCTTACAAAATTTTCTGTGAAAATAAGATTAACAATGGATGGGCTTCTAAGCCAGATGTACCGTGCATATCTTGTATTTTTGTTAGCATACAACCATTCCTTGTATGTCGTATCGACAGACAATGCACGGAGGCCCTTACTAAAAGCAGTAAGATCTTCCTTACCAGATTTAGTAAGAAAATAATCGTTTTTAGAGGGCTGACCGTAGGTCTGCGC
>NZ_AHJG01000108.1:0-4573 GCF_000241145.1 Candidatus Nitrosarchaeum limnium BG20
CGCTTTGATATAGTCTTCTAACTGCAATGTTTTTCCTTCTTTTGAATGCCTTTAAAATGATTATCAAATGAATTCTTGAATCAAGGTAGGTATTTGATGATTTTTGGTTTGATGTACAGATTAGATTAAAGCATAATTTTTAAATCATTTTTTTTGAATTAATCCTTCTCTGACAATTGCATCTATGCCGTCAAAAAATACTCTGTCTTCTAAATGATTATTATGCCACAAAATTGCTCGAGTTTTATACCAACTTGGAATTTTAGAATCATTTAACTCTAATTTTATAGAATATGTGTCAAATGGAACAAATCTGAGAATATCGTAAATCTTGGTATTTGTTGGTTCTATTCCTGTTTTTTCTATTTTTTTCTGATCTTTAGTTTCGTCTAATATTGAAAAACCATTTGAAATGGACAATTGAGTAGTTTTAACAACTTGATTATTGTTTACAGGGACATCTACTATTTGTTGGAGCAACATAAGATAATCTTCATCGTTAATTACGCCATTAATCCACCACTCTGTTATTTGGTGTAATACTTTTTTTACTACATTTGATGAATACAGGTCGTCTGAAAAATAACTCATTGAATTTTGGTTAACCACATCTTTGAGTGGTGCCATCACATTAAATTTTTGTCCTGACACATTGGAGGATATGATTGCTTTAACCTGACTGCATCTCTCAGTTACATCGCTTATGCAATCCTCATATTGTAGTTTATTTGCATGTAGCATTCTTTCAATCGAATCAACGTTATGTCCTTTATATGATAAAATAAAATGAGACAATTCATGTGATAGCAACCAAGAAAATTCTGTATTGTCATAAGCAGAGCTAAATGGTGGTTGTGTTGAAACCATGATTACATGATGATTCATTCTATTTGTTCCATAATGTGCATAAAATCCCTCATACCCGTGTTTCATCATTATTTGTTTACCGATCACTTTATCAAAAACTATGATATTCAAATCTGTGTCATCTGAATTAATTGAATTGAAGTACTGTTGTGAAGATACACAATTCATCTCAAGTAAATTATTGCTCAATTTATAGAGTTCAAAATATTTTTTAACAATATTTTCAATCTCTTTAGTCTTAGTTTCTTCTAAGAAATTACATTTTTGTTTATCTGCAAGAAATGTTAATTTCCATGAAACATTATTTTTCTCAGATTCTGCATATGCATAATTTGAGATTAATGAAATCGACATTCCGATAATGAATAGAAATAAAAATAATTTTTTTATTTGAATCACTATTCTAGACACCTCATTATTTGCTTGATATCATATGGTTTGTATATCACATCCGTCGGTTTGACTTCTTGTAGTTTTTTCTTGGTGACTGCACTCATGTCTGCTGTAACCATAATTATTTTGGTTTTAGGTTCAATTTTGCGAATCTCTTCAAGGAGATGAAATCCATCCATCTCTGGCATCATTATATCTAAGAATACTGTCTCAGGACGAATTTTCTTAAATATCTCCATAGCCTTTTTTGAATCAGTACATCTTTCTACAGTTGTTATACCTTTAATTTCTAAATATTCTGAAAAAATGTTTACTGCATCAGGATCATCGTCTACAACTAATATGGTTGATTGTTTTTGCAAATTTTCTTTTTTATTTTGTTTGTTTTCAATATGAATTCCTTTACCTGTTTCCCACAAAAATTTACATAAACTTTGCATGTTTCTTACTATGTCTTTTGAATTTGTAACCATGACTGACTCTTCATTTCTATTTTTGTCTGAATATGATGACGTGTTTCCCGACATCAATACTTGAGATTTATTGCAAATCAAACGTCCTGATGTAGGCAGAGTTGTAATTTTGAAATAACTGATTCCTAGTCTTTGAATATATTCACGTTTTGATGCAAGCTCATCATCAGTCATTAACTTGATTATGACTTTCCGTTGTAATGCGTTTTTGATTATTTCTCTCATTGGAGTGTAATACATGCGAATTAAGTCTGATGGAGCTAAAACAATATGTATTTCATCATTTGTTTCATCGATTATTTTTATGATTTGATCATATATGTTATCCCTGTTGGAAACTATGGTTAATTTTGGTGTCTCTATTTCCGATTCATTTAGTTTTAGTTTTGATAATATTTTTAAGAATTTTGAGCTATTTTTTTCTAAATTCTCAATTTTTTGCTTTTGTTTTGTTATTATGTTTTTTAAAATAATTTCAGGATCATTTGCTGAAAATTTAATTGGCGATGATAATGTGGATGTGGCAAAACCAAGATTTTTCAGGTTCTCCAAGATTTTGTACGTTCTCACTCTCTCAATTTTTGTAAATGTACTTATTTCACTTGCTTTGGCAGACCCTAGTCTAGCTAAACCAACATACGTCTGTGCTTCATCTTCCTCCAATCCAAAATCTCGAAGGATGGAAATTTCGTCTAATTCATTATTTTGATAATCCTCATCTCCATTTAGGATGATTTCTTGGGTATTCAATGAAGATTTAATGATTTTTTGTTATATCTCTTGGTGTGTTTACGCTATTTACAAACAATTACCTACGGCAAGGAGATAAAATCATAAAGAATGCCTGCCTTGCTAGCTTACTCTTAACAAGCTACCCTTTAGGTCATAAATTAAGAAATTAATTTTATGAAAATTAGGAGTAAATTGCTACTGGAAGTTGCGATTTTGTTCATTTTAATTGGAATTATTTCTACTATTGCTATTATTAACACAAAATATGTTCAAGAAACGTTTTCCAGCATTAATTCTGAAACTCTTCCTATATTGAATACACTCAAAAACATGCGTTATGCATCAACTCAACTATCTTCACTTACTAATGAAATTATTTTAATTGAAGATGAAACAAGAAATGCATCGGAAAAAGAATTTCCAGAATTAGAAGAAATCTTGGAGACAAATTTTTATAAAATTGAAAAAGCAAAGCTTTTGTTTAATGAGTCTTTTTCTGAATATTCTAGTATTGTAACAAACAATTATCCAAATGATATTGATCATATTGAAACTGTTGCAAAAAAATGGAATGAAATGTTATTTATTTCTAATAAAATGATTCAATTAAAAACTTCAGGTGCGTCAGGGATAGTAATTTTAAATCTTAACAATGATTTTGATTTTGCATTTGATGAAATGAATCTTGCAATTGATAAAGCGATAGAGTTAACTACTGCAAACATTGATCAAAGAGAATTATATGTTGATTCTTTATTACGTAATGTAACGTGGAGCATTATTCTTGCTCTAAATTTGTTTGTTGCAACAACTTTGATAATCCGATATTATATTTTAAAATCAATTTCTAAACCGCTTCAAAAAATTAAAAGTGTAACTCAAGATATTGCGAAAGGAAATTTTATGTTATATCCTGAAAAAGGTAATGATGAAATCTCTGAATTAGGTAAAAATATCAATATAATGTCCACAAATCTTAAAGAACTAAACAAAAAAATGCTTGAAAAAGAACGACTGACATCAATTGGCAGTCTTGCAACTCGTCTTGCACATGATATTAGAAATCCATTATCTGTTATACAAAATGGTTTTGAAATTATTAGAATTAAATCACAAAATAATTCTGGATCTAATTTAGATTCTAATTTTGATAGTATTAGGCGTTCTATTTTAAGAATTACCCATCAAATAGATGACGTCCTCAATTTTATCAATATCTCTGAACTTCAATACGGTGAGTATTCTTTGTTGTCTATCATAAAATCAACCATTCAAAATATGATAATTCCTGAAAATGTAAAAATTATCATTCCTGAAAATGACTGTTCTATATGGTGCGATTCTTGCAGGTTAGATGTTGTCTTCAAAAATTTAATCGATAACGCATGTTATGCTGTTGATAAAAACGGAGTTATTATAATCAGAATAATAGATGCTCAAAATGATGTATTAATTGAAATTGAAGATTCTGGTCCTGGTATTCCTGATTCCATATCTGAAAAAATCTTTGATCCTCTATTTACTACGAAACAAGTAGGTACTGGCTTGGGATTATCTAGTTGTAGAAGTATTATAGATGCTCATGATGGCAAAATATCTATAAAAAACAATCCAACCACATTTACAATTCGATTACCAAAAAACTCACAAAAAGCACAAGAATCCATAAAAAAGATTTCAGAAGAGTCATTGCTCGAAAGCACTTTTTTCTCTAACTGACCCTTTTTACCGTAAATCGTTTGTAATTTGATTACAAACAGAAAGTCATAACCTGATTTTCTCTTAGGTTATCTACATTGCAAGTTTCATTTCTGAGATATGTTCTAAGTTCTAAAGCAACTGCCTTGGTTTTATCTGTTCTATTGATAACTGGAGGATCTTCAGGTTCGTTCTTTGCATATGCATTGCCTGGAGGAATACCTGCAACAACTGTAACTACAAATGTGTCAAACGGACAATCAAACGGACAATCAAACGGACAATCAAACGGACAATCAAACGGACAATCAGATGGACAATCCAATGATATACAGCAAGCAGCACAGCAAGCAGCACAGCAAGCAGCACAGCAAGCAGCACAGCAAGCAGCACAGCAAGCAGCACAGCAA
>NZ_AHJG01000107.1:0-1032 GCF_000241145.1 Candidatus Nitrosarchaeum limnium BG20
ATATGTGTACTAATTGTGGAAGAAATCATAACCATTGGACACATGACACTAATGATACTCGTAGAGCACATTACTAAATCCTTAATTGAATGAAAAGGATAGAGAATTATGAAATACTGTCATGATTGTTTAACCCCAATGAATCGTTATTCAACAAAAGAATATTGTAGTTTTTGTGATGATAAAAGAATCAAAAAATAGATTCTAAACTCTTTTTTTTATTTTTTAAATTAATCAAACAAATTTAATCACGAAAAGATTACTCCCAACTTAGTTTTTGTTAGATTCTTGTTTATGCTCTTTGCGTCTTTTCTGTTTAGCCCCACCACCAATATTATGTCCTCTTGGCAATTTCTTAGTCATATCTATAATTTCCTTATCGTTCATGTATACCTTTGTAGTTTCTTTTTCTTGATACTTGGATTATTTGGATAGTAAAGATTAGATTCTAAATTCTATTTCACAATAACCTACCCTTTTAGGCTCAAAATACCCTAGTTTGTCTCTTATGATTTGTAATATGTTAGGATGTGATAGCGAGGCCTATGCACAGGTCATGCACTATTACTTTGAAGAGGGGATAAGACAACCGTTTGCAAAGTGTATCATACGGTTCTGTAATCTCCATGCAAAGATGTTAACTGAAGATGATGTAACTACACGGCTTCAGGTGTTAACTTGAGAAAAATAGAGATCGACATAAAGGACAAGGACTATCTTGACTTTCTTTCGGTCTGTCTTGATGAAGAACTATCAGTTGAGGACAAGCTCAAAAACATCATCAGATACCACGTGATCACATACAGGAATAGGACTAAGATGAGAAATTCTAAACTCTTTTTGTGATAACTAACAAATTACAAATAATTGAAGAGATAATACATTATGTGGATTTAGTCTTGATTATTACATTGGGTGGTATTCTTGCAGGTGGAATACTGACAGTTCGGTGGTATATTTCAAAATAATAGAACTTTTCATAATTAGGCTCGTTTTTAATAGAATTCGTGCTTGCAAGGTTTACTTTTAATC
>NZ_AHJG01000106.1:0-4921 GCF_000241145.1 Candidatus Nitrosarchaeum limnium BG20
ATCAAATTCATCTGGACGTGTATTGTCATACTTCCAATCAAAACCATTGTCGATATTTGAATCCGGATACCCATGTCCTCTAATTAACGATATTGTATTATCTACAAAATTTACTGATATTTCAGCATATAACGCATTAGGATACAAGTAGATTATGTTTGGATGAGATGTAATTGCATCAAACATCTTTTTTGTAACATACTCATTATGTAACAAAATGATCTTATCGTATTTTGAAAGTATGTTTGGATTTTTATCAAGTTCTATATCTGTAATTGAATCATATCCTAATAATTTTAAAACTTTGACTGCATTTGCACTAGATTGTTCCCCTAATTGATCAATTGATACAATCTTTGTTGTTGTACAAGTATCACACTTTCCAGCGTAAAAATCATAAAAACCATCTTCTGAGTATGCACTTGCAGTATATATTGGAATGATAACTAGCGGTTTATTTTTTTTATCATAAACTCCAATCTCTGAATAAGTTTCTGATAGATCTGGTTTTAATTCAAAAGTGGCTTTCATAGGTATCTGCTTTCCGTTTATAGTAACGAAATCTTTTGGATCCACAAAAATATCAAACAAACTACCACTACCCCATTTTATCAATTCTGTATTTGGCAAATTTTGTATTTCTTTTTGAATTGGTATGTCTTGTGTTGTATTTGTTCCCAAATAAACAGAGATTCCAATAATTGATAATGCAGCAATACCTAAAATGATCTTTTTCAATAATTTCATATCTATACTTTTTAAAATAAATGAAGTTATTATATACTAAGTTTAGAGAAGTATAAGAAATGTCGCAAATTCGCTTTGCTATACCTAAAGGTAGTCTTGAGGAAGCAACGTTCAAACTTCTTGAAAGATCATGGACTCAAGTAAATAGAAAAGACAGAACTTACAGAGTGTATCTTGATGATCCAAATATTGTTGTAAAAATGCTTAGGCCACAAGAAATTCCAACACTAGTATCGGAAGGATTGTATGATGTTGGTATCACTGGAAAAGATTGGGTTGGTGAAACAAACGCTGATGTTGAACCAATATTAGATTTAGAATACGGAAAAATTCGTCTGGTTGTTGCTTTTCCTGAAAAATATCATTACAAAAATCTGGATGAAATGATAGCTGATTATGCTAAGAAGAAAAAAATACTTCGTATATCATCTGAATATCTTATTACCGCATCAAAGTTTCTAAAGCAATCTAAATCATATAAAAAACATTATGGAACAAAAGATCCTTTAATCGTAACACCGTGGGTCAGACTTGGAACAAACAAGAATGTGCAAATTCATTTATCATTTGGTGCAACAGAAGCAAAACCTCCTGAAGATGTAGATGCAATAATGGATGTAACTGAAACTGGAACTACACTAAAACAAAATAAATTAAAGATTGTTGACGAAGTTATTACATCTACAGCTCATTTAATTGTCAATAAAAAATCTTTAAGGGATCCTCAAAAACGTGAAAAAATATTTGATATTGTTACCTTAATGCGAGGTGCAGTACATGGAAGAAAGTATCTTCACATTTACCTAAATGTAGAAGAAAAGAACTTGAAAAAACTTTTACACGAAATACCATCTCTGAAAAACCAACAATTAGTCCACTAAGTGAAGAAGGATGGTATGGGATAAACACGATTATCCAAAAAGCAGATTTTCACAAACTAATTCCAAAACTTAGAAAAATTGCCCAGGGACTAGTTGTTCATGAACCAAGACAAATTCTAGAACTAGAGGAGATTAAGCGTGATGAAGAAAATTGATGAAAATAATTCGAGTAACTAATGTGGACAAGTTTGTAAGCCAAGTTTTGCCAAAACAGCCACAAAAAAATAAGCTTGTGGTAGATTCTATTTTAAAAGATGTACAAAAAAATGGAGATTTTGCAATAAAAAAATTTGAAGAAAAATTTAGTGGTAGTAAAATCACTTCACTTCGTTTATCACAAAATGAAATAAAGAGTGCATTTTCTAAAGTATCTCAAAATGAAATAAACGCAATAAAATTGTCTAAACAGAGATTAGAAAAAACTGAATCTAGTGTAAAGTCTATTTTAAAAAAATAAAACCATTAACATAGATGGAATAAAAATTTCGAAAAAATTCCAACCCATACAAAGTGTAGGTTGTTATATTCCAGGTGGTTTGGCGAGATATCCAAGCTCTGTTATAATGTCTGTAATTCCTGCAAAAATTGCAGGAGTGAAAAGAATCGTAGTTGTATCTCCTCCTAATTCGGATGGAAAAATTGATCCGTTGACTATTGTAGCTGCAAATTTGTGTGGTGCAAGCGAAATTTATCGTGTTGGAGGCGCTCAAGCAATCGCTGCTTTATCCTTTGGTACAATCTCCATACCTAAAGTTGATAAAATAGTTGGACCTGGTGGTCCATTTGTAACACTTGCAAAGTCAATGATTAACGATAAAACATCAATTGACATGCTTGCAGGTCCTACGGAATTAGGAATTATCGCAGATTCAACTGCTAATCCACAATACGTTGCATTAGATCTAATCTCACAATCAGAACACAGCAATGATACTTTTTGTTATTTGATAACTAATTCCGAGAAACTGGCAAAAACAGTTGATAAAATAGTTGATGATCTGGTTGGTAAAGTCAAAAGAAATAATTTTGTAAAGACCAGTCTTATAGAAAATGGCTTTCTTGCAATATGTAAAAACAATTCAGATATTATTAAGCTAGCAAATGAATTAGCTCCAGAACATTTGCAAATTATGACAAAAAATCCCAGTGCCTTTGCATCAAAAATTACTTCTTCTGGATTAATACTACTTGGAGATAACACTCCATCATCTGCAAGTGATTATCTTTTAGGCTCAAATCATATCTTACCAACTAATGGATTTGGTAAAGTACGTGGTTCCCTCTCTGTTTTAGACTTTATGAAAATAAACACACAGATCACTGCATCAAAGAAATCTTTATCAAAAATCTCAAAATCTATGCAAATATTTACTGAGTCAGAAGGACTTCCAAATCATTATGAAGCAGTACGAGGTAGAATGTAATGAAAAAAAATTGGATTGAAAAAAGAATTAAAGAATTGACTTCTATTGGAGGATATAAAAAACCAGAGATACGTCCTGATACACTCAAACTTGATTCTAATGAGAACTATGTCATCTCTAAACAATTTCAACAGGATCTAATCAACAATGCAAAAAAAAATTGTGACATTAGAGAATATCCTTTGGGTGGAGTAGAACGACTGATTGCTCAATTATCAAAGTTCCTCAAAGTTGATTCCACTATGATTGGTGTTGGAAATGGTTCTGATCAAATACTGGATCTGATTTTGTCAAATATTGCAACAAAGCAAACTAAAATTCTTACATCAAATCCAACCTTCGGATTCTTTGAAGAAAGATGCAAACTATATGCAATTCCAGTTACTACAATTCCATTTTCAAATGATATGACATTAGATGTGAAAGAATTTCTAAAAATATCCAAAAATGCAGATATCTTGTACCTTGATTCTCCAAACAATCCAACTGGATTTCAGTTTCAAAAAGATGATCTACAAAAATTAGTGAAAACTTTTGACGGATTAATAATAATTGACGAAGCATATGGTGAATTTGGAGAATTTTCATTATCTGGAATGGTAAAAACACAAGAAAACCTAGTTGTTGTACAGACACTCTCAAAATCGTTTGGTTTGGCTGGCTTAAGATTAGGATATTTTATTGCAAATAAAAAATTCACAGATACGTTTAATCAAATACTGCAATATCCATATCCTGTTAGTACAATTACCATCGAATCTGCGATTCTTGCATTGGAACAATCTGCTCAAATGAAAAATGCTGTTCAATTAATCAAGGAAGAGCGAAAACGAATAATCGAGAATCTTAGAAAATATGATGCCTTTGAGGTTTTTGACTCCAAGGCTAACTTTGTACTCTTTGATGCTCACGGATCTTACAAAAGAGTCTATGATGCACTTGCAGAACAAGGAATCTCAATTAGAAAACTTGGAAAAATTGGAAAGCATGATGGTTGTCTCAGAGTTACAGTTGGAACCAAAGAGATGAACTCTAAATTTTTACTTGCAATCCGTGATTTGTTAGAATGACCTTAACAATAAAACAACCCGGTATTTACATAGATGATTCTATAAAAAATGAAATTCTAACACTAGATGGAATAATTTTTGATTGTGATGGGGTACTAATTGATGTAACTAAATCATATGATTTAGCAATTCAGAAAACTACTCAATACATTGTAGCAAACATGGCAAATATATCAAACCCAATTACAATTAATTCAAAAATCATTGATGGCTTCAAATCTACTGGAGGATTTAATGATGAAGTTGATCTTACATATGCTGCAATTCTTTCAATTGTTGCAGCAGAAAAACTTAGGATTGATCAACAGAAATTTATCTTTGATGTCATAGCAAATACGGACTCTTCAGGAATTTTATCTGTAGAACATTATATTGAGAAACTCGCAGATGTCAATGATATTAAAAATAAGCTATCATATCCTGGAACTCACCATAATAATCCGTTATACCAAATATTTGATCAAATCTTTTATGGTCCAGAACTATATCTCAAATTTTTCAAAAAACCATCTCAATTTTCAGAATCTGGGTTGATAAACAACGATGTTGTCATAGTAACTAACAAACTGATTGAAAAATTAGCAAAAAAAATCACTTCTAAAATTTCAATTGTATCAGGACGTGGAAAAGAATCAGTCAAATATTCCCTAAAATCATTATTAGATAAATTTGATCTGAAAAATTCTGCATTTTTAGAAGATGAATCAAGAGAACTTGCAAAACCCAATCCTGAATCTTTAATTCGTTCAATAAAGGGAATGGTATGTACTAATTGTGTCTATGTGGGGGATTCTATGGA
>NZ_AHJG01000105.1:0-1369 GCF_000241145.1 Candidatus Nitrosarchaeum limnium BG20
CCACACCTAATCCGAAAAGTGACATATTAAATTTTATTTATATGATTAACTTTTATCCAATAATTCTTCTATGATGTATTTTCGAACAGATGCAAATTCCCATTCCCTCAAATCAGCATTTTTACATTCTTCTTTAATGATCAATCCTGCTAATCCCTTACTCCAAATGTGTCTGTTAACATCATAAACTTCTAGAATCTTTCCATGTTTTGTAATTTTTATACTGCCATGACATCTTTGGATGACTTTTGAAGCAACGTTCCGATATAATGTGTCAAGATTAGCCATGAAGAACTATAGATTTTCAGGATATCAAAAATGTTATGCTTTGATAAAAACAAACATATGAAATAATACCAATATATCTTAGAACAGTGAACAAACTGATGCTGATGATTAGTAGAAAAGCTATATCTGATTATTGATGAGTTTGCCGAATTATGAAGCATATTACATATAACTTGAGAAAACAATGAACAAAATTAAAGAATAAACATCTACATAATAGAAAAGAAATTACAAATTGATGGATGACACTGAGGAGATGGTACTTAATGCAAAAAAATTTGCTCAAGATAAACATAAAAATCAAAAAAGGAATGACGGAGTAACGCCGTATGTTGTTCATTTAGAAGGAGTAGTAACTAGACTAAAAAATTTAGGAATTTCAGATAAAGAATCATTATGTGCAGCTTGGTTGCATGACATCCTAGAAGCAACAGATGTAACATTTGATCAAATTAATGAAAGATTTGGAAGAGAGGTCGCAGTAATTGTTTTATCATTAACTAAAGATCAAAAGATTCCAAAAAAAGATAGAGAAACACAGTACATCAATCAATTAAAAAATGCATCATTTCAGACAAAAATTATAAAATTATGCGACATATCTGCAAATTTAAAAGATTTGTCAAATGCACCAATTTCAAAAACGCAAAAAAACAAACAGATCAAAAAGATTCTACATTATCTTAGAATAATTAAAAACGACATAGCAGAAAAGAAATCAACATATCCAAAAATTCAAGAAATTATTGATGGCATTAATACAATTTGTATTAAATTCAAACAAAAACCAATTTTTATTTAAATTTTTACGTTGGAGGGTCAATCACTTTTACAGTCATTGAAAGGGGAGCAGATAATGCCTCAGGATTGTCAATGCCTTTCCAGACAAATACCTCAATTGTATACATGCCGGGTTCAGTAGAAGTCCAAGATTGTGCAGGTGAAAAAGATTGCCTAGGAGATAGAGAACCAGTTAACCAAGATAGTGAAATGACAATCTGATTTTCATCTTTTACCTGAGTTAAATATGCAAATGATTGTTGTGTATCTTGATTATTTGAGACATCTGCAGTGATCATAA
>NZ_AHJG01000104.1:0-813 GCF_000241145.1 Candidatus Nitrosarchaeum limnium BG20
ACCATCACTACCATTTGTTATGGGGATTGATTTTTTTCTACTTTTTCACTAGTCTTTGCAGGCGATTCTATATTTTTTGTAATAGCTGAGGCTTTAGTGAAACTAGATTCTTTTAACACCAGATCTAAAATTGTAATATTTTTTCTAATAATTCTATGGCTTTTTGGTGCTTTTCTATTTGTTTAGCTAAATTATCCCTAATAGCAACAGTATCACGTATTTGCTCTTCAGAGAATTTCATGATTTCTTTTTGAGTATATGGGTATTAAATGCATTCTAGGTAATTATGATATTTATTTTATCATAAGGAATTTTTTCAAACCCATCAATTGGGCTTGATATTGTAAATAACTGCGATCTTGTTTTTTTGCTAGCCATTTCAAAAGTAATTTAGCTTTTCTTAACTTTTTTAATTTGGTATTTCTATCATTTATTTTTGTTTTAGAGTAAATTCCTATTTTTTCTTCAAAATCCATGCCAAACAAAATAATCTTTTTTGCCTCAAAGTGACTTGCAAGAAAAACTGCTCTATCGCCATCAGTGAAACCACCAAAATTCTGTATTTTTTTAAATGGTTTTGATTGTGTTGTTCCAACATAATTTTTAAAATTCTCTGCAAGATTTAGCCTAGCTATGTTGTCTCCATGTGCATGCACAACAAAAATTGAATCAGTTTTTCCAACTTTAATTAATGATTCTTCGTCTCCGTCCAAGTCCGTGACAACAATGTCTGGATTTATTCCGTTTTCAATTAGAACCTTTACTGCACTATCTGCAACAATTTTTAATTCTTTTTTAAAGTTTTTCAGCACA
>NZ_AHJG01000103.1:0-1666 GCF_000241145.1 Candidatus Nitrosarchaeum limnium BG20
GGACTTGATGTTACACTGGAATATCATACGTTTGGATGTTGTTGTATCATTTCTGGAAAACTAGACTAGATTGCAGATCTTTTTTATTAACTGTATAATTAAAGTTAATAACTCTAATTTTTTACAGAATTTCGGGAGGGCTAATTTTATTCTTTCCTTTTGAATTTTTTAAGCTAAGGATAGTTTTTGTAATTAAGATATTTGAAATGTCATGTGTTTCCAGGAGAAACTGCAAAAAAGAAAATTCTGGGACAACTTTAACCCTCGAGATAGGTTCAAGCCTTTGCGGATTTGAATCTAAGATTATAACTCTGAAATCATAGTATTCAATATGACAAAGATTCAGGTTTACATTGCATCAAGCTTGGATGGTTTCATTGCAAGAGAATCTGGTGACATTGATTGGCTGCCAGAATCTTCTGAATCAAGTTATGATGCATTTTACAAGTCTATTGATACTGTCATTATGGGCAAAACTACGTATGATCAAGTACTAACATTTGGTGAATATCCATACAAAGACAAGAAATCAATTGTTTTCAGTAAAACTCAACAAAACGATGATGAAAATGCAGAATTTGTCTCTGATGTTGAGAAATTTGTTAAAGGTGGATTTCCTGGAGCTGGAGAAAATATCTGGCTAGTTGGAGGAGGAAAACTCATTGGTTCATTTCTTAAGTTAGGAGTTGTAGATGAAATAATTACAACACTCATTCCTATAGTTTTAGGTAGAGGAATTCCATTATTCCAAGATACTGAAAATGATACAAAGCTAGAACTCGTTAAAACAGAAAGATATGGCCAATTAGTCGATTTACATTATAAAATCTCAAAATAGTCTCTCTGCGTCCATTTTATTCCCCAAAATGGTAGCTGAGTCACTCCCGAATTGAATCTAGTTTCTATTCAATCAATATTGCTGGCTTGAATGGCCTTGCATGTCTTGCCTTTCCTTTAGGATCATAAATCTCTGAATCAGTTTCAGAAAATACATCAATGTCTACACCAAACTCTTTCTTTCCAATATCTGTCAATTCATTTATCAAGAATTTTTTCTCATCAAATTCTTTTGATTGCAGCTTCATCTCTCTTATTTCAGTTGGCTCTGATAGTATGTCTTTGATTGTCTTTTGTACAAAATCTGGAATCTTTTTGACATCTGCTGTATCTGGATTTGCAATCAACTCCTTCATGACAATTCCCATGTTAGTTTGGCCTGACATCACCTTATCCAATATGGAGTGATACACTTTGGACTTGAATGAATCAGCAGTATAGATTGTAATCTTTTTTGGTGTAATCTTTGTAACTTTTAGAATATTTGCAATATCGTCAATTAGTAATTTTAACAACTCTTCTGATTGAATTGCTGATGCGTTGATACTATCAGCAGAGTATTCAGGCCACAAAGAAGTTGATACTAGGGTGTGATTCCCGAGTTTTTCCCACATCTCTTCTGTTATGTGTGGTGCAAATGGAGATAGCATTGCAACTCGTACAGAATTAATCTGGTGTAAAATACCTGAAATATTGGTTCTACTTTTTGCATTTACTCTTTTTGTGTACCAGCTAAGATCAGACTCAAATGAAAACAAGATATCGTGCAGTGCTTCACGCAATCTCATCTTTTCTATAGAGCCAGTAACTTGAGATACCAAGCTTTGTG
>NZ_AHJG01000102.1:0-7091 GCF_000241145.1 Candidatus Nitrosarchaeum limnium BG20
CCTACCATCATGGGTGTTAAATAGGACCCACATCATGCCATCATCCGATGGAAATTACAATGGAGAAGGTAAACGGGAGAAATGAGCCGTATCAGCTATTTTTAGATTCTATAAAAAACAAGGAGGGATATTTAAAAAACAACTAGAATTCAAGTCTCGCAAACAAATTATCTCAAAAAGTACCTATATTTCAGGCTCAAAATTGCCTTATCTTGGAAAAAATTATGATTTGAAGATAATGTTAAGCGATTATCAAAATTCAATTCTGTTTACAAATAATGAGTTTCAAGTAACTGTAACTAGGAAAAAACCTTCGAAAAAAGCCATTGAAGAGATATACCAAAACTGGCTTTTAGAGTCAGCAAGAAAACTATTTCAAAATAAAACAAAAAAACTTGCAAAAAAATTAAGCATATCTCAACCAAAAATTATTATAAAAAATTTGAAAAATAAATGGGGCAGTATAACTGCAAATAACATTGTTACTTTAAATCAAAATTTAGCAAAAGCCCCATCAGATGTAATTGATTATGTAATATTGCATGAATTATGCCATGTCAAAATAAAAGAACATGACCATCATTTTTGGAATTATGTTAAAAAATTCATGCCCAATTATCATGATAAAGTTAGATGGTTAGAACTTCACAGTAAACAAATAGTATGAATCAATTTGGATAAATCAATAGAAGTTAATTAAATAATGTTATACCGTTGGTGATATTTTATTGTCTCTTTTAACAATATGCGATATATCGGTATTATAATGTGAAATTCCAAAAATTAACCTTGAAGATTAATTTAATTTTCATAGTTTTAATTTTTGAATTTAATTAAACGGTGTTCATTTAGTTTTTCACAATAACCTTGTCTTTAATTCAAAACTATCCAAATTCAATTCCCTTGCTGTTACTTTGTAGCCATTGCAGGAGGGCTCTCAGGTTTGACGAATGCAGAATCCTACATGATCATTGGTATCACAGGAAATGTCTATGGCACATCGCCTATCTGGTCAGACTTGAGAGGTTTTTTCTTTGATTTGCAATATCATCGGGTGCAATGCAGAGGGATACGTCAAGTTGATGTACTATTACTTTGAGTCTGATTCAAAAAAGCCGTTTTGCAAGGAAATCATGAGGGTATGCGAGAATCATGCCAGAAAGATAACCTCAGAGAAGACACATATTCGCATCCAGGCACTAGCCTAGCAGTTTTTGTGTGAATTTTTTCCTGTTTCTTTCAATTATCAGATAATACTGTACAATTTCTTGTATTTTTTCTTCAGGAGTTAGACCAGATTCGTTTGAAATCTTGTTAAAATCAAGATAATCCTTGTCTTTGAATTTAATTGTGATTTCTCTCATGGTATGATTAAATTCTGTAAAATAAAATCAGATCATTTCGTGATTTGTTAAGTCATAGTCAGCTGGAAATTAAAAGTCCAGTGTCTTTTGTTTTTTTGATTCCCAAATCAGTTCACTCATTCCGAGATTCATTCGTAATGAGTTTACAGTGGCAGGACCAAATCCCTCAAAGTGATTATTTGCCAAGACCAGTGCAGAGTTTACATTGCGCAGATTTTTTATTTTGTCACTCCATTTTTGTATCAAATCTTTTCTGTTAATGATGATTTTTCCAAAGTCCTTGTCTGGAATAGAACGATCACCAATCAGTCTTACATAGACATAGTCAGAAGTAATAGGTGCCGGATTGTTTACTCCAGCAATCTCATTCCATACAAGGCAGTGATTATTTGCTTTGAGATAATCTGTTGCCTCATCGGTAAACCATGACTCGTGTCTTCCCTCTATTGGATACTTGAAATCCTCAGGAAGTACAGAAAACAGTTCTAGCAGTCTTGGCTTTGCTTCGGCAAATGTCAGTGAAGGTGGAAGCTGCAACACAAGTGCCAGTATCTTTTCATGTAGTGGTATTAGAGATGCTAGAAATTTAAAGACATGATCCTGGACGTTTTTTAATTTATGATCATGTGTAATAATTGACGGAAACTTTGCAGTGAATCTAAACGAATCAGGAGTGTCTGCATTCCATTTTTTTGTAATGCTTTGATCAGGAATTTTATAATACGTGGAATTTATTTCAGTGATTTCAAATATTGAGGAATAGTACTTGAGCCAGTCAGTTTTTTCCAGTCTTTTGGGGTAAAACGTGCCTGACCAGCCATCATAACTCCAACCAGTACAGCCAATTTTTATCTCCATAAAATGAGATGTATTGTAATCTCTTTATGTTTTCATAAATCCTTAAGTTATTATGAAATTTAGAAAATTATGGCATGTCGTAGTCATAATTACGTCTATACTCAAGGCTATTTTGTCTGCACAAAATGTAAAGCAAGACATTATGGGAAATCTCGTAAATCTAGAAATATTAAAAAAATAACTACTGGAATTACAATATCTGCAATAATCGGCATAGTTGGTGTTCTATTTGTAACTGGCACAATTGAATTTGATCAAAAGATCATAGATGATTCTATCAAAAACATACCTCAAAATATTGAAGATGCAAGCAAAACTGCTCAAGACATTGCTACTGAAACCCGTACTACAATAACTCAAAAAGTTAATGAACAGATAGAGAATGTGCCTCCAGATCCAGTTGCTACAACTGTTGAAACAATAAAAAATATTCCAAAGAAAATCCAAGAAACCCCATTAAGCAACAAGCCTCTGATTGACAAACTTAGTTTAGAAAAACAAGTACATCAATTAACCAATCAATACAGAACACAAAATGGATTGGCTGAATTGGATTGGGATGAAAAATTAGCAGTCATTGCAAGAAATCACAGTATAGACATGGCAGCAAGAAATTACTTTGATCATGAAAATCCACAAGGACAAGATCCTACAGACAGAGCAAACTCTCAAAGATATAGTTGTCATAAAACAATTGGAAATTTAATTTATGACGGAATAGCCGAAAATATTTTTCAAAACAATCTCTATGATACTGTATGGCGTACCAATGGAGTCATTTCATCATATGAATGGAATTCACAAGATGAACTAGCACAAACTACTGTATCTGGTTGGATGGATTCTCCAGGACACAGACAAAATATTCTAACCAAAACATATGACAGGGAAGGAATAGGAATAGCCATATCATCCGATGATAAGGTGTACATTACTCAGGACTTTTGTTAATTATGGAAAGACCATTTCTAATTGAAGTTCGTTTAATGGGAGAAACAAAACATATTGCAAGAAAACTAGTCTATGATATCTATCACAAGTTTCATGTCAGAGGGTCTGTTTTACACAGACCAGTACCACACGTCTCTCTTTTTGGTCCATTTGGTTGTAAATCATTACGAGAAGTAATTCACTGCATCGGTGAAGTAGGCTCAAAATACTCTGAATTGAGATATTCTTTGGATGGGTTTGATTACTTTGAGTCAAAGAAGAAATTTCTATTTATCACTACATCTAGTAGAAAAAATGTAATATTTTTAAAAATTAAACCAAGTGAGGAACTAAAAGAATTTCGCTATGAACTAGCAAAGAAACTACTCAAAATCACAGATACTGTAGACTTTGATCATGATTCGAAGGATAAATTTGAATTTCATACTACTCTGGCAATGAAAGACATTGATAGAAAATTCGAAAACATTTGGGAGTATTTGAAAAATTATGAAATTAAATCCACAGGAGTTTGTTATAGAATCACTTTGTTGAAGACTGGAAAAATAATGTATGAGTATGAGTTAGCTACAAAAAGACTGCTTAATAGAAGCCAGGCAATCAAACGGAGGGTTAGGAGATGAGCATTATAGAACTAGTTAATGAATTCATTCAAAAAATCATCCAGAAAGAAGTTGAGATCTATAATGAAGCAAGTATACAATACGAGCTTGCAATATTCTTAAGAAATAAACTTCCCAAACACAAGATTCAGCTTGAAAGGAATGTTAGCTATTTTGGCCTTACAAAAAACAAATTTATCAAAAAAGAAATAGACATAGTGATTTTTAATCAGGATAAAACAGAAAAATCCGCAATAGAAATAAAATTTCCAACAAATGGGCAGTATCCTGAGCAAATGTTTAGTTTTTGTAAAGATATAAAATTCCTAGAAGAGTTAAAAAATAATGGTTTTTCCAATAATGTCTTTCTATGTTTTGCAAATGATAGTAACTTTTGGAGTGGCAGTGTAGGAAAAAATCCAATCTACACATATTTTAGAAAATCAAAGATCATCACAGGAATCATTCAGAAACCAACTGGCAGTAAGGATGAACAATTCAACATTATAGGATCATACGTAGCTAAATGGCAGAATATCAATAATCTGATTCAGTATTTCACAATACAAATTTAATTTAAAATTCTAGTATCACGCCTAACTGCGCCCAAAATAATCTTGAAAATTCTGCAGGAGAGAGCAGACAGACTTTCACAAGGATGATCATTTACAGGTCAGAGTCTGACCCGATCCTTTAAGATTATCTTACTAAGAAACTTTTTTTATCGTTTAACACTATGTTTATTTCTCTTATGTTCATATGTTATCTGAGCTTTGAAAAAAATTGTCATTTTACTTTTAATTTTTCAAATGATGTTTCTGCCTATATACGCACAAGAAACACCTTCAGAAGAATCCGAGCTTGTTCCTAGTCCATCACCACCTACAATCCCTTATCCCACACCTCCTACAATTCCTACTCCAGGTGATTCAACTTCCCCATTCCCTATCCCAATTCCATCACCTGCCCCCACACCTGTTCCTACACCTACACCTGTTCCAAACCCCCCACCAACACCTTCTATTGACTGGGTTTGGGTTGGAATTGGAGTTGCAGTAGCTATCGGAATTGCAATTGGGGTAGAATGGGTTTCAAGACAAAATGGAATCGATCTTACAAAGTGTCCTACAACATGGCTTCCTGAGGGAACAAATACTGTAACATTTACTGCACGAACTTACAAATGCGTTAAAGGAATGGGATGGGTTTATCCCGGAAAACCAAAAAAATTACATTCTACCTTGAAACATCCAGTGAAAAAGGAATTTGTCTCAATAAAGGAAAATCTTTGAATCCTGATCTCTGGTTTGTAGAATCTGCTGATTTCAAATTCTCAAAGGATAAAACCAAAGATAATGCTTGTGAAAAAACTATTCTTGGAGTAAATAATCCGCCACATAAACACTATCTAAAGGCCACGACAACAAAAAAAGTAACAGAAGCAAAAATTACAGTTAGATGTGAAGATTTTGGAGCATTTGGATCTCTGGAAGCTAAGGCATGGTTTACCAAACAGATTCCTCCAAGACAACCAAATCAACCTGTTAGTTGCGGCGGAAGAAGTTGCTGTCGAGGTTCCAACAAAGTCACAATTCCTTTGGATGAAAACAAAAACAAAATTGCGGATTCTGCTCCGCAAGATGCCGGTGGTGCATCAGGTAAAAAGGATAACGACAATACTCCTGCAGGTAATGGAACTAACGGTGATGGATTAAGCAACTATGAAGAATATCGTGGTTTCTTCATAGAAGGCGGAACAGTACCAGAGCAACACATTCGTACCGATATTACAACTAAAGACATTTTCATTTATGATCAACACAATTTGGGTATTGGTTACTATGCGCAAACTAATCTTAATGTGCATATTCTACGTGATCCTGCACTGTTTAACGGAACAGGAAGTAGAATAATTAATTTCAACCGTGGATTTGCATCTGGCGGGATACAGCATGGATTATGGCTTAAACGAGGTACACTAAACGGTCCTAGAGGAAGAGCAATTGGCGGGCCTGGACTTCCGGGGTGTATCCAAAGTGTTGTCATAGACACCCGAGCAATTGCACTAGAAGGAATTGCAAATATGCAAAACAGAGTTATTGCTCATGAGCTTGGTCATGCAATAAACATTCGTCATCATGGACAAGGAGGCACTCATAATAGCTGTGGTCCAAATACAGAAAGAAACGGACTTCAGACAAGCGGTGATGTTACATGTGTTTTGAGATATACCAGTTATGCCAGAGGATGGTGTCATGCACTGCCACATCACAGACATAATACTGAAAACCCCGCTTTGGTTGGAACTACATTTTGCAGTTCTTCAAATGCTACTGGTGCAAACAATTCTGGAGCAGGTCATCAAAACAATGCCGGAAGGGGAAATTGTAGAGGACAAATACGGGTGAAGGACTGGTGATCCAATATATGATAGAAGAATGGAGTGATTTCACGATTTGAGCTATAATGAAAATATTGTATTGCAATTAGACGATGATGACTCTTTTGAACAAGGAGTCTTGTATAATGATCAGCCTCTAATCTTGTATCTTTCTTTGACAATAAACAATGCAAAAAATTTGAATGATGCAGGTAACCTAGTAATAGGAACTAGTGACAATCCTTGGTATAAGCAAATCAAATTTTACTTGAACGGAAAACCATCTAACGTTAATTTCAATATTCTTTCATTTACCCCTAAACAATCCGTATTTGATATGCATGTTGATTATTCCTTTTTGATAGAATTTGGAGTAGACCCAGAGTTAGTTGGAAATATTGAAAATGGCAATCAGACTCTTGAAGCACATATTCCCTCTTTGAATAATTCAAATGAGCTATTGAAATCAAACAAAATAACAATTTTAAAAAAGAATGAATCTCTTCCACAATCTCTCAAAAAAGAACCAAACATGCTCAGAATTGCAGAATATTTTTTAGACAGAAATAATGTGGAAAAAGCTCAACTCATTCTCAACCAATTATTTAATTCAAATCCGACATCTGTTAATGTTTTATTTAATTTAGGCAGATTAGAAGAAATTAAAGAAGACAAAAACAAGGCACAAGAATACTATCTGTCTGCTTTAAGTGAATTTAATAAACAATTTCCAGACGATGAAGAAGGTCCTGAAATAATAATTACTAAGATTTTGAACATGGGCGGAGAACTACCTGATTCTCTAGATGATGAGGAATCTGTGTAATTCTGAAAATTTAACCATCATTTTATGCAAAACCCACACAGATAACAGGAAAATAATAGTTAAAGGCTAAAGAAACTGCGTCCATTTTATTGCCCATGATGGGGGGTGAG
>NZ_AHJG01000101.1:0-728 GCF_000241145.1 Candidatus Nitrosarchaeum limnium BG20
TTTTAATAAATTCAGCATTTGCTTGCATTTGTGGAATTGTATGTGCCCCACAGTAACTTAGACCTGAACGTACACCGCCAGTTAATTGTTTTAAAATATCAGTTACTGTTCCTTTGTATGGAACCATAGCTTCAACTCCTTCTGCAACATAATCATTAAGATCTTCATCAAGTGAAATCGAACCAGTTTCCTTCGATTTTCTTCCTAAAGATGCACCAAGGGAAGCCATTCCACGATATATCTTAAAGCGCTTACCATTTTTTGTCAGTACTGTTCCTGGTGATTCATCTGTTCCTCCTAGCATACTTCCTACCATTACAGAAGATGCACCTGCAGCCAATGCTTTTGTAGCATCACCAGATGTTCTTGTTCCGCCATCAGAAATAATTGGAATTCCATAATCTTTTCCAATCTTGGCACAATCCATTACTGCTGTTAGTTGTGGTACACCAGAACCAGTAATTACTCTAGTAATACAAATTGAACCAGAACCAACACCAACTTTGACTGCATCAACTCCTGCTTTTATGAGATCTTCTGTACCTTGCGCAGTTGCAACATTTCCTGCAATTAATTCACATTTAGGAAATGCCTTTTTTATATTACGAATTGTATTAAGTGCATTTTCACTGTGACCATGAGCAATATCAACAACTAGGACATCTGCTCCTGCTTCTAACAAAGATTCAGTTCTTTCCATAAAATCTCCTTTAACACCTACAGCTGCT
>NZ_AHJG01000100.1:0-968 GCF_000241145.1 Candidatus Nitrosarchaeum limnium BG20
AACACTCCTACAAGAATTCCAATTGCTGCAGCAATGTAAAATGGAAACAATGCAAAAGGATTCTTTGCAGGATCACCTGAAATGAATTCTGCAATCAAACTACCAGAGTTTACTGCTGGTGGATCAGCGGAGCTTTCCATACCATAAACGGAATAACCATTAATTACAAATGCACCAATATCAAGATTAGAGACTACAATTCTTGCTCCATTATTTACTGTCAGTCCTGCTCTTTCAGTGTAAGATACAATTGTCTTAGATGTTGGAGACCATCCACGCTCCAAATCATTATGTACAACAACGTATCCTCCTTTGGAGTCTGTACTGCAACCCAGAACTTTTCGTTCGGTTGTGAACCCATTCCTACTTCAATAAATTTTTCTGGATTATCTCTGTCGTATAGTCTCAATACTGCATTTCCATTCGGATTTGCATATACAAGATTATTGTCAATAGTAACTTGCCAGCTTATTCCATGTGGTCTTTCCATTTGAATAATGGTTGCATCTCGAAGAATTTTATTAAATTCGTATGACGGAATTTCTATTGTATCAATAATCAATGAAGGATTTTTTGATTCTTGTGCAAAAACAGGTGAAATGACAAATCCAAAAATCAAAATTAATACAAAAATATATTTCACAAGCTAAATCTTGTTTTAGTGAATAAATACCTAATCAACAAACGGATGAGGATATTCTAGTATTACCTTTGAGACTTCTGGTCGCAAGATAAATTCAGATGGAGATTTACCTTCATCAATCATTTGTCGTAGTTTTGTTCCACTGATTTGCTCTTTTGCATCATCTCCATGTGGACATGCCTTTGGATTTGTGTATGTAAGACATTTTCTGCAATAGAAAAATGCAGGAAAGAACACAGGGATTATTTCTAATTCCGGATAGTCATCAAAGATTTTTTGTGCTGCAAATGGATCATAAAATGTACCAACTCCTGCATGATCTCTA
>NZ_AHJG01000099.1:0-27190 GCF_000241145.1 Candidatus Nitrosarchaeum limnium BG20
TGCTGCTTTTCTTTTTGGAGCGGCTCGTCTTTTAGTAGCTGCTTTCTTTACGACAGTCTTTCGAGATGTACGTTTAGAGGCAGCTTTTCTTTTTGTAGCCATTAATAAAATGGCATTTTCATCGTTTTTCTATAGTACGACTAAACAAAATTACACAATTTGATTACTATTTCTAAACGAAATTTTGATCATTATAATTTATTTCTGATCCAAAAATTTCAAAAAATATTTTTTCATCGATCAATATTTTTTTCAAACTGTATTTTCTAAAAAAAAACAGAATTATTTTGTGATCGACGCACATCTTTTGTTCGTTTTTTCACAAAAACTAAAATCATTTTGTTTTTTCATATTCTTTTTTTGAATATTGTATTTTATTCTGATCTATTTTGCAAATGAAATTTAAAAATTACATCCCACGCGCTTTGATTATTGTCAAAACATCTTCATCTTGTACAATGTGGTCTAATCCCACACGTTGTCCGCCAAACTTTACACTTTTCCCCCAAATCATCCCATATCTAAATTGTTTTTTCATATTGCGATGTAATTTGTTACAAATGTCTTCTACTGTGTCTCCCTCTCTTGCAATTAGTGGTTCTTTAAAATCCGTTTCACCACCTTTTGGCCTCATATAGATTCTAATGAAATTAAGTTTTTCATAGATTTTTTCTTTTAGTAATTCTATGTTGATATCTGAATTTGCAGAAACTTCGATTACTTCTGATTTTATTTTTGTTTTTAGATCTTCTAAAAATTCTCTATCTACTAAATCTATTTTATTTAATATTGTAAGTGATTTTGAATAACTTATGTTTCCAGCAATATGATCTGCTAGCTGCTCAGATGTAATGTCCTCTCTGACTACTACTCTTGCACTAACTATTCCGTAAATGTGTAAAATATCTTTTAGATGTTGTTCTGAAATTTTTGTTAATTTTACCTGTTGTGCAATTGCAATGCCTCCCATAGGGGACTTTTCGACAGTGATGTTTGGAGGCAGTCTGTTTAACCTAATTCCTATATTTCCAAGCTCATTGACTAACACGTCTTCGTGAAATGGTTGAAAAACATCAAGAACAAGTAAGACCAAATCTGCAGATCTTGCAACAGACAAAATTCTTTTTCCTAAACCTTTGCCACTTGATGCTCCTTTGATAATTCCTGGCAAATCAAGAACTTGAATTTTAGCTCCTCTATAATCCATCATTCCAGGTACAACTGTTAATGTTGTAAATTGATAAGCACCAACTGCAGATTTTGCATCGGTTAATTTGTTTAACAGTGTTGATTTTCCAACACTTGGCAATCCAATAAACACAACTGTGGCATCTCCCGAACGCCTTACATCGAATCCATCTGTCTTTACGCCACTTTTTTGAATCTCTCTATCTTCTTGCTCTCGTTTTAATTTTGCAATTTTTGCTTTTAGCAAACCAATGTGGTGGTTTGTAGCTTTATTGATCTGAGTCTTTGCCATCTCATCTTGAATGGCTTTAATTTTTTCAGGAATTCCCAAATCTATTCATCCCTTTTACGATTCTTTTCAAATAAAATCCTATGATTTTTCTTAATGTTCATTATTCTTGTGATTGGAATTGTTTGAAAATTATTTGATTCTTTGACAAACTCCTTCAATGATGTTTCTCTCAATTTTTCAAAATCTCGATAGGTTACTTGGTATGACTCTACATCATCTGCAAATATTGCTTTGCTAAATATCTCTTCTATGCTTCCTTTTTTTGTCATATCTTGATTTACTTTCTGTTTATCCGTACTCTATTAGGTTGTTTTTTATTGATGTTTTATGCAATTACGTCGGTATTTATCGTAGTTTATCCAAAATAAGTGACTTGGTTACCTGTGACAAATGTTATCATGAACATCATGACCAGTGTATGGGAAAAGCTGGGATGTTTGAATGTGATTGTAAATGTAATTTGAAAAATTAATTTTAGATATTCTTTCGTTTAAATAACAAAGCGTTCTAAGTATTATATGCCTCAACTACAGATCACTGCTGAAACGATGACTAGAATTAAGACAATTACGGGAATTAGCCATGTCCGCGATGGCGATTTTATGGTAAATGAATTGATCGATATTTTAGAGCAAAAAATTCGTGAAAGAAGATAATTCCAGAATTTAAAAAAGTGAAAAATTAAAGTATTTGAAAATTTACTTCATTATTCTTTATAATGTACTAGTAGTGAATCTGCCATTACTGGATGAATTGATACAATGTTTTCTCCTTTTTGAGCTAGAAATTCATTAACTACGTCTTGGAGAAATACTCCATGGGATAATTTTTTTGCATCAAAATATTTGATTTTGTGAATCATTGTTAATTTTTGCATTAAGATGCTATTAACTATTCAAATTTCATTTTAGAAATTAACAATAAATAACAAGAAAATACATCTAATTCATGTTAGCAGTTATAATCATCACCCTTATGATTTCTGTTCCTATTGCTATTGCGGGATACTTGACATACCGATTAGTCATATTTGATTATTGGTGCAATAGATCTGTCAATACAACTTTACAAAAATATGATATTAAAAAAACTCAATTTCAGATAATAAAAGAATACTATGAAAATAAAAGAGAGCATATGTCTGAAAAGGAAATATCACAACTTGCTAAACGATACAGGCAAAAAGAACCAGAACAATTTCTTGCAATGTATGATTCTATTAGAGATAAATCAAAAACCGAATAAATTGTCTATCTAGTTGGTATTTGAATAAATGGTGTTCCACCCTCGCCTACAACTAATGGTAGTTTTCCATCCCAAGCTTGTACTTTAAGCCATTCTAAATAATTTGGATTTTGAGCTAATGCATCATTGATTATTCTGATTGCCTCTGCCTCACCTGATGCTTCTGCTACATTTGCCGCAGCAATGCCTTTCGCTTGTTGCTCTTGCTGTCTTGCTTCAACTTCAATCCTTCTAAGATCGTTTTCTGCTTTGAGTGCTTTTTGTTCAGCCTCGACTTTGGATTCTATAGCTTGTGAGAATAACGGAGAGAATTGAAAATCAGTAATGGAAATGGCATCTGTGCTAATATTATATGGTGTTAAACGTGCAGTGATTTCTGTTTCTATGTCTGCTTTAACAAGTGGTCGTTTTGTGATCAATTCCTCGGCATTATATTTTGCAGTGATCTGCTTTACGACTTCTTCTACTGCTGGCTGAATGATTCTACTTTCATAATCCAATCCTACTTCTTTATACAAAACATGTACTGAATTTGGAGATGCTCTGTAATTGACTGTCACTTCAGTAGATACTGTTTGAAGGTCTCTTGAAGCGCCAGATGTTGCTTTGACAAATTTGAGTGTCCTAACTTCCATGTTTATCACTTTGTCTTGGAATGGTACTACAAAATGCAATCCTTCCTCCAATGGTGGAACAGTTGTGTCTACAGCACTCCAGTGTAGTAAAACTCCTCTGTTTCCAGCTTCTACTATTTGCACTGCTGCTGCAGCTAATGCCGCAATTATGATAAACCCGATAATTCCAAGAATCAGTAATTTAGCTTTTCCAAAATTAACATCCATTTTTGGTTGCTGATATTTTGACAATATCTTATGTTATTTTGACTATACATATACCCTGTTAATTATTAATCATGGATTTATTTTTTAATAAATTATCTATTTTGAATTATTCAAATTAATTTAATTGTAAAAGACAATAATCAAATATGATGCAATATCTGATTTAGTATGGCTGAGAGTGGATACATGTGGATTTATTTGATATTTTTGTTGATTCCATTGTCTAGAGTACTTCCGCGAATAATAAGAAAATACAGAAAGAATAATCCTCCTGCTAATGTCTCTCCTGATAAAAGTGTTTAAACTCTCAAATAATAATACCATTGAATCATCGGATACATTTGATGTGCCCTCAACTGGATCCCCTCCTAAATCAATTGACATGCTAGTGTTAGGCGAACTCAGTCATGGAACAAAAAATTTTGATGCACTTCAGAAAAAACTAGGTGTTGATAATGAAAAATTAAACTCTGTTTTAGAAGATCTGGAAAATAAAAAATTTATGAAGGTTGTACAAAAACAGGGGTTATTTGGTCCTAAAATAGAGTTGCATCCTACTGAAGAAGGACTCAAAAAATATTTTTCTTAAAATCTAGGCGAAAACTACACGTAGCAAATATTATTCGGTTCTAAAAACCCATTATGTGAAGCAAAAAACATTTGCAGTAGACATCGATGGTACTATTACCGAAAATGGGGCTGGTCGAATTAATCTTGATGCGTTATCTGCATTAAGACATCTGACAAATATTGGTCACAATGTAATCTTTGTAACTGGACGATCTTCTGTTGAGGCTTATCTCTTATCTGTATTTGGAGGTACTACAAAAATCGCTGTAGGTGAAAACGGTGGGTGCATTACCTTGAATACTAATGAGCATGTCTTACTTGGCGATTTACAGCAATGTCAGAGTGCCTTCCAAATCATTAAAAACGAAATAGATAATGTTGTTGAAAAACCTGTTTTTCCTAGAATGACTGAGGTTGTATTGGAAAGAACATTTGATCTTGATTTGGCAAAAAACCTGTTGCACGAAAAGAATCTCGATGTTTTGCTATCTGATAGCCAATATGCTTTTCACATAAACTCCCCTGGAATAGACAAGGGAACTGGGTTTCAAGAAATAATGAGGCGCATGTCCATATCCAGTGATGATGTGATAGCGATTGGGGATAGTGCAACTGACATCCCACTGTTTAAAGTAGCAAAAACTAGCATTGCACTTGGTAATTCTTCTGAATTTGTAAAATCACATGCAACAATAACAACATCTGCAAAATCTGGCGATGGAGTTATAGAAGCACTAGATAAATTAGCACCTAAATTATCTGAGGTATAACCATGTCATTCAAATCATTATTAGATGAAATTGAAAATAACATTCACAAAATATTAGATGAAATGTCTATATCTGGAATTTTGTTTTCTGTAGAGCCTTCAAAACCTGGATTCGGTGATGCAAGCTCTAATGTTTCATTTTTGCTTGCAAAGCAGTTAAAAAAAAATCCAAAAGAGATTGCAAATATGTTGGCTTCAAAATTTGAAACTTCACAAAACATTCTTGTCTTAAGAGTTGAATCACATCATTCTGGATATCTGAATTTTTTTGCAAATTGGGAAAAGTTAAACCAATTAATTTTATCTGAATCTGATTTAGACGAGTTTGGCTCAGTTGATTTGGGGAAAAACTCATCAATAGTAGTGGAACATACGAGTGTCAACCCTAACAAGGCTCTACACATAGGCCATATACGAAATATCATAATTGGCGATACCATTGCCAGAATTTTAAAAAAATCAAACTACAAAGTTAACGTGCTAAACTATGTCGATGATTCTGGATTACAAGTTGCAGACATCATTGTAGGTTTCACATACTTTGGTTTTGAACAAGAACCTCCTGCAGGGAAGAAATTTGATCACTATTGTGGTGATGATGTTTATGTTAAAACAACCGAAAAATATGAACATGATTCTAGTTTGGAGGAGATTCGAAAAAATGTTCTCAAAGAGTTAGAAGATGGAGATTCTCAAACCGCTAAATTTGCAGACAAAATCACACGCCGTGTTTTGGAGAATCAACTGGAAACTTGCTGGAATTTGGGTGTTTATTATGACTGTCTTAATTTTGAATCACAGATAATCCGTTCAGGACTATGGAGTAAAATCTTTGAAAAACTCAAAGAAATGTCACTAATAGAGTTTGAATCCGAAGGGAAAAATGCAAACTGCTGGGTAATTCGCGGAGAAAATAATGAGGAAGACAAGGTTATCGTTAGAAGTAATGGAACTGCAACATACATTGCAAAAGACATTCCATATGCTGCATGGAAACTAGGATTACTTGAGGATCCTTTCAATTATCAAAAATATGAAAAGATACAACCCGATAATCGCATCCTTTGGCAAACAACTTTGGCAGATAGTAATGAGCAAAGACAACATTTTACTGCAGACAAAGTAATCACTGTAATTGATTCAAGGCAAGCAAGACTACAAAAAATCATTACAACATTGATGTCTAAATTCAAATCTGCTCCTGACGCATATGTTCATCTTGGATATGAGTCTGTAACTCTAAGTGCTGATACTGCACAAACACTTGGATTGGAAACTGATGGCAAACAAGCCCAAATGTCTGGAAGGAAAGGTCTCTACGTCAATGCCGATTCTGTATATGATATTTTAAAAAATAAAACAATTGAAGAAACAAAGAAAAGACATTCTGAGATGAATGATTCTGAAATTCAAAAAATTGCTCATATTGTATCAGTCGGTACACTGCGCTATGAGATGATTAAACAAGACTTGGATAAGATTATCACATTTGATCTGGTAAAATCACTTAGTTTGGAAGGTGATACAGCATCTTACATACAATACACACATGCAAGAGCATCAAGAATAATTGAAAAATCTGGTCGTTCTCCTTCAATAGATGTTGACTTTTCTTTGTTAACTGATGATTCGGAATTGGGACTGGTCAGAACCATTGGATTATTTGAACTCGTTGTATTAAACGCAGCTCAAAATCTATCCCCCAAAGTAATTGCAAGATATTGCCATGACTTGGCTGTATCTTTTAACTCGTTTTATGAACATGTTAAGGTTATTGATTTAGGTGATCAGAAATTAGAAAATTCAAGATTGTGTCTTGTAAATTCTTTTAAGATGACTCTTGAAAAATCACTTGGATTACTTGGAATTGAAGCACCTGATAAAATGTGATTTTCTAAAATTAATAAAAAAATGATTTAGTGGCTATGCCCACAGCCACAGGAATCATGACCTCCATGTCCTTCTGATGCTTGTCCTGCACATCTGGAACATTTGTCTGCACCTGTTGGTGAGAAAAATCCTATCCCACATGATACACATTTCATATTTGTCATACTGTAACTGGAAAATTCCTGTATTTATTGAATACGAATTAGATTTTTGTCATATGATTGCTTTTTTGTTCGATTCACACAAACTATTATTCTTATTTTCAACAATCAATCTAATTTATGGTAACTACCATCTTAATTGTAAATAAAATTAGAGAGCAAAATGATGAACAAGTAACTCATCATGAAAAAACAACAAACTCATAAACCAGTATTATAGTTGATTGTTTTTCTTATTTTTAATTATAGATAAAAAGACAAATCTTAAGGTAGATTATTCTATTAATTGTCTACCGCAGATTTGACATTTTGGATGAAGCACTTTCATTGCATAGTCTTGATTGGCATTTACTTCTATGCAATTTTTACCGCCATCTTTGCACAAATGACAATATGAATTTACCATAGACTAGATATGTTAATTTAGATAATATCGGTCTGGGTGTAACAGATAAACAAACATGGATGGTTTCTTTATTCTCCGATTTTTCTTCATGTTATGGCTTTTTCTAACAATTTGTTGTGGATAATATTCTATTACTATACCAGTAGATTCTTATCTAAAAATTTTTAAAAAAATATAATGACAAAGATTAAGCAGAATTCACCCGTACTGTTTTACTTTAACCAATCAAAGAAATGGTTGGTTAAAATTTCAAAAAAAGATTCACTTCATACTCATATAGGTGTCATCAAACATGCTGATGCTATAGGAAAAGAATATGGTTCTAGGCTAGTTACTAACAAAGACAAGTATGTCTATCTAATAGAACCAACCATGTATGACTATGTCATGAAACTTCAACATGGCACACAAATTGTCTATCCTAAAGACATCGGTTACATTATAGCCCGTGCCGGAATTGGGAGCGGTCAGAAAATTCTAGAAATCGGCACTGGAAGTGGCTCTCTTACATCATTTGTTGCAAGTGTTGTAAAACCACGTGGTCATGTCTATACTTTTGATGTAGATGATAATTTTATGAAGATAGCTGAAAAAAATATCAAAAAAGCTGGCATGTCAAAATATGTGACTCAACAAAAATTAGACATAAAAATTGCAAAAAAAATGCCAATAGAAGAAGCTGATGTTGCTTTAATTGATCTTGGTGATCCATGGACTGTATTACCTCAAGTCAGAAAGATGCTCAAAGGAAGTGGCTCAGTCTTTGCAATTTGTCCTACTATGAATCAACTAGAAAAATTAACAATTGCACTAGTTGAAAATGAGTTTACTGACATTGAATCAACTGAACACATAATTCGAACAATTGAAGCTCGTGAAGGAAAAACTAGACATTCTTTTCAGGGAATTGGTCATACAACATACTTGTGTTATGCAAGAAAGGCATTTTTTGGTAGAGGTTCTAGGAAAAAATCTGATGTTTTACCTGAAGAAACTCAATCTGATGTTGAATCTGAAGAATCCACATAAGTTCAACATATCGAATTGAAACAAGATTTATTCCACTTGCTTTTAGTATACTTGTATTGGTTAGAAAATTACTTACTGCAACTCTAGTTAAAAAATTCATTCCTGCACGAAAAGCAACATCTCGCAAAGGTGATAATGGAACCGTGCTGGTTATCGGGGGAAGCTACATCTATCATGGAGCTCCTATCTTATCTTCAATTGCTGCACTTCGATGTGGAGTTGATTTGGTGTATACATCAGTCCCAAAAGTCAATGTTACTCCAACTCGAGCAGTATCTCCAAATCTCATTGTTATTCCACTAGTTGATCAAAAATTAACTCGTGGTGCTGTAAACAAACTTCTTGGAGCATTACCTCATAAGCTAGATTCTGCTACAATTGGAATGGGGCTTGCAGTACAAGAAAGGGGCTCTTTGTTACTTTTGATAAAAACTCTATTGGATAGAGATGTAAGATTATCCTTGGATGCAAGTGCACTTGTTCCAGACGTGTTGCCCTTATTGCCAAACAAAAACGTCGTAGTTACCCCACATGCAGGTGAGTTTAAACGATTATTTGGAACAGCCCCACCAAATTCAAAAAAAGAGCGAATTGCATTGGTTGAAAAAAATGCCAAAGATAATGGAATCACTGTTTTACTAAAAGGCGCAACTGATGTTATTTCAGATGGAACTACTACATATCTTAATGAGAAAAAAACTCCTGGAATGACTGTTGGTGGAACTGGTGATGTGCTTTCTGGTCTGGTTGCTGGAATGCTTTCAAAAAATCGTAATGCTTTGGAGTGTGCAGCGGCTGCAACTTTTATCAACGGAATGGCAGGAAAAGCAACTCAAAAGAAATTTGGATTGCATATGACTTCAATGGATCTCTTGGATGAACTTGCAAATACTATGAAACCATTTGATCGAATAGTGTGAAAAAGATGAATGCTCTCAAACACATCGATACCCACATGGATGATTTAATTTCTGAACTACAAACATTAATTCGACAACCAAGTGTTTCAGCTAAAAATGAAGGCATTGAAGAATGTGCAAAACTAGTAAAAAAAATACTTGAAAAATCTGGAATAAAATCTGAAATTCTACGTATAGGAAATGTGGCACCAATAGTTTATGGTGAAATAAAATCAAAGAAAAACCCAAACAAAACTCTGATGTTTTATAACCACTATGATGTTCAACCTGCAGAACCGTTTGATTTGTGGGATGATCCTCCATTCAGTGGTAAAATAAAGGGAAACAAAATTTTTGGAAGAGGTTCATCTGATGATAAGGGTGAATTAATTACAAGAATTAAGGCAGTTGAGGCCTCTCTAAAAACAACAGGTGATGTTCCATGCAATATTAAATTTGTAATTGAGGGTGAGGAAGAAACAGGTAGTGCTCACATTGATCAATATCTAAAAAAATACAAAAAGAAATTTGCATGCGATGGTGTGATTTGGGAATTTGGATATGTCGATTCACAAAATCGACCAATCATTGGTTTAGGAATGAAAGGCTTACTGTACGTGGAATTATCTGTAAAAGAATCAATCCGTGATGCACACTCTAGCTTGGCAGTATTGATTAAAAACCCTGCTTGGAGATTACTTGAAGCAGTTCAAACACTGCGAGATTCACATGGAAGAATTCTCATCAAAGACTGGTACAAGGAAGTAATACCTCTTTCAAAAACTGATTTGAAAATAATTTCACAGGAGCCATTTGATGAACAATCATTCAAAAAAGAATTTGGAATCAAGTCTTTTGTAGGTGACATGCATGGACTTGATGCGAAAAAAGCACTAGTTGGTGGTGCTACTTGCAACATCGCAGGACTGCTTTCAGGTTATACGGGAAATGGTGCAAAAACTGTACTTCCTGGAGAAGCTCTAGTCAAGATTGATTTTAGATTGGTTCCAAAAATGGACCCTAAAAAACAGACGCTTCGATTAAGAAAACATCTAAAATCAAAAGGATTCGAAGATGTATTGATTAAAGTTTTTCATGGCGAAGCAGCTGCTAGAACAAACCCTTCTGAGCCATTTGTATCTCAAGTCAAAGAGGCAGCTGATCAATCATTTGGAAAATCCATTCTAAATGTTTCAAATGCTGGCACCGGTCCAATGCATTCTTTTGTTAAATTCTTAAATGCTCCCTGTATATCAGTTGGAAGCACTTACATGTTTGCACGTATCCATTCTCCAAATGAATTTGCAAGAATTGATTTACTAAAAAAGACTACAAAATGTATTTACCTTATCATGGAAAAATTTGGAAAAGACTAGTGTAGACATCTAGGTAATTTTTTAACAATATGTGCAATAGATATTCTTCCTGGACCTGCCGTAATTATCATTAACACACCTGCAAGAATTAACAGGTCTATTGCATATCCGCCATTACCCGTAAGATTTGATGCTCCTTTGACTACAAATATTGCTCCAAGCATAATTATTGCAAGTAGTGACGCTGAGATTCTACTCAACACTCCGACAATTAATAAAATTCCTCCGATTACTTCTGCTAATGCAATTGGTATTTGCATCTCTACTGGAATTCCCATATTTCCTAGCATATTTGCAAATCCTGAATTGAATTTTCCAGAACCTTGTACGATGAATATTACTCCTATTGCAGCTCTGATGCCCCAATTTGTAATGTCATTTAATTTAGTCTGATGGATGCTGGATTCAGTCATTATGAAGATCTATTTTTTACAGTATAAATTATTTTATCAGATTTCTCGCGTAAAAAAGGAGAAAGCCCTTTATTATGCTCTGAAATGATTTCAATTATGTCTATGTACATGCCAGGAGCAACGGCTGTAGGAATTACTTTTCAAGATGGAATTGTTCTTGCAAGTGAGAAAAGGATCGCATTTGGAAATTTTCTAGTAAGCAAGACTACAAAAAAGACTTTTCCAATAACTCCCAAAGTCGGAGCAACATGTGCTGGCCTTGTCGCTGATATGCAAATCTTAACTTTACAAATTGCAGCCCTTGCAAAAATTAGAAAAATGGAACTAAAACGTGATGTCCCACCAAATACTATAGCAAAAATGATGTCAAATATGATGTATGAAAGAAGATATTTCCCATTATTGACTCAGGTAATTGTTGGTGGTATTATTGACAAGCCAATTCTCTTCACACTTGATCCATTAGGTTCAGTATTGCCTGATGAATATGCTGCAGTAGGAACTGGCGCTGAAATGGCATTAGGTGTTTTAGATCCTCAATTCAAACCAAACATGACTCAGGAAGAAGCAATAGATTTGGCAAAAAGAGCAGTTCGCTCTGCAGCATTAAGAGACTCTGCAAGTGGTGATGGTCTTGATGTCCTTGTCATTACAAAAGACGGTATCAAAGAATACACTGAAAAAATCTAAATCGTAATTCCATCTTTTAATAAATTATTAGTCGATTATTTCTTACGTTCTAACTGTGGATGGTCTTTCCAATTTCCCAAAACTTGTCTGAAATATAATGCATATTTTTTACCACTTCCCCTTTTTCAATACTATCTAACTCTGAACTTGAAATAATTGATTTTCCAACCGCTAAAACTTTGTGTTGTGATTCTTCAATAATACACACTATCTTTTCTTTTTCAAATTCACTATGTCCTTTAATTCCAGGTCTCATTACATTTGCACCTTTACACATGAATTTCACTGCTCCCATATCCACAGTTACATGAGGAAATTTCTCTAATAGCTGTGTTTCTGACAAAAATGGAAGATACTCTTCTCCAACCTTTAAAATTTTTAATCCTGGTCCTATGATTATTTGTGCATCATCTGTAATTTCATGTACCATGAGGTTTTTTGTTTTTGGAAACTCCATTCCCCATTTTTCTGAAACTGTCTTTAATAGTTCAGCCGTTTCGCTTTTTGAAATTAAATTGGATTTCAACTTTTAACTATCTCTTGTCTGATGTCAAGCAAATCTCTGAGTATGGAGCTCGCAGTTTCCATTCCGCCTGCCCCTTTTCCAATTATTGTTTGAGTTCCAGAATGTTCTGAAGTAAATGCAATTGCATTTAATGTTCCATTGACACATAATGGATCATCTACTGAGACCTCTTTTGGTTCTACAATGAGTTCTTTGTTACATGATGCAATCAATTTAATGGCACAATTGTTTTTTGTCGCTTTTTTTATGTCATCAGTTGTTACGTTGCGTATACCTTTACAATTAATGTCAGGCATTGTTACCTTCATATCCATTACCCAATTTGCCAAAATTACTAGTTTAGCTGCAGCATCCAATCCGTCCAAGTCAAGTGATTCATCTGCCTCAACATACCCCTTGTCCTTTGCATCTTTTAATGCCGTCTCAAATGTCAGTCCTTTTGCCATATTTGTTAAAATGTAATTGGTTGTACCGTTTAGGATTCCTGAAAATGATGTAATCCTCTCACCTCTCAGGCTATTTTTTGCATAATCTAGAATTGGTGTTCCTCCACCTACTGTTCCACTGAATTTGAAGATTACTTGGTTGTAAGTTGCCAACTCCATCAATGAAGGAAAAGCCAACGCCAGCGGTCCTTTATTGACTGATATCACATGCATTCTTTTTTTCATTGCAGATATTATGTGAGTCATTCCAGGCTCTGCATCTTTATAGTTGCTAGCTGTAGTTTCAATTAATACATCAGCTTCTAGATTTTTGATCATGTCTACTCCTGACATGTTGTTTTTTGTATTTGCATAATTTTTCACGGTTCCAAATTTTTTCTTTACTTCGATGAGTTTGTCTAATTCTAGACCTGCTTTGTCAACAGCACTTCCTTTACTGTCAAAGACTCCGATCACTCGTGGTTTTAATCCGTACTTTGCATAAAGATCCTCTGATCTTGAATTAAATAATTTAACCAAACTTTGACCGACAACACCAAATCCACAAAGTATTATTCTCAAATTTTTTCTATCCTTTTTGATTTATTTTTGTGATTCATTTCTTTGATTTTCTTATCAATGATTGTGTTTTATTAATAATTTTTAGATTCTCTTGAAAATAATTTCTCTGCTCAAAAGTAACTGATGTTTCAATCATATTATTCATCATTTTTATCAAGTTCAAGTGAAACTGAGTTGATACAGTATCTTAGGTTGGTAGGTTTTGGCCCATCATCAAACACATGTCCTAAATGTGCCCCACACTTCTTACAGTTTACTTCGGTACGTATCATTCCGTAAGAATCATCTGTAATGTATTCTATTTTTTCATCTGCAAGTGGTTTCCAAAAACTTGGCCATCCCGAACCTGAATCATACTTTGTATCTGATTTGAATAATTCCTCTCCACAACAACTGCATTTGTAAGTGCCTGTCTCTTTAGTATTGTAATATTTTCCAGAAAATGGTGGCTCTGTACCCTTGTTAATGCATACCTCGTATTGGTCTGGTGTCAACACCTCTTTCCATTCCTTGGTTGATTTTACAATTTTTTCTGTCATGTTTTCCCTTGTTTTCTGATTGTATTAGAATATTTTCTATTTTTTAAGGTTCTTTCTTTTTTCCTCTGTTCTTTTTTCTGATTCAAATCTCTCTAGATCATATTCTTTTAAATCCACAAACCTCATTATTTTACTCAAGTTTGGATGGACTTTGTCTATCTCTTTGAACATTTGTTGTGCAACTCTTCTATAATCAATATGTCCTTGTGGTACTGTTCGTAATTCAATCAAGTGACATGCCTCTCGAAGATTAAATTTCATAAAATAAGGATAGTTGTATGCAAAGTTAACGACATACTGAGCTTGCTCTGGATGTTTGTTTCTTATTTTATCAAATGTTTGTTTTGTATTCTTCATGCATTCTTGGTACTCTTTTTCAATACCTAAAACTTTGATCTCATTTGGAGTATTATGCCCATGATCTGTTGTTAGTAATTGCCTTTCTAATGTAAGTGCTCTATGTCGATGAAAATCTCTGAACATTCCAAAATTATTTAGTAAATCAAATGTATAGTAAACATTCTCAAATGCTCTTGATGGTCTATGACGTCTGTTCTTACGTAAGATTGTAAATGAATTGATTGTTTTTATTTTTTCATCTTTAGATAATTTTTTTACTTGTTGCATTATGTTGTGATATGACGTACTTGGAGATTGCTCATAGATTATACTTGTAATTATTTTATCTATTGCACTTTTTTCAGGTTCATAATCTACCAGTCTTGTGGTTGTACCTGTAATCAATTCCGGTTTGATTTTCTTTGCAATCTTCTTTGATGTTATCTTGACCTGTTTTAGATATTCTTGGAATGACTTTCCATACTTGTCATCGGCTCTTCGAACAAAAGCTTTGATTGTAGTGTCTAGTTCTTTTTTGATTTTTGAGGCTAAATCTCGTTCTTCATCAAGTTCTGATGCACCTAAAATAGTTAGTAGATACTCAAATGCTCGTCCGTTACCTGTAACTCCGACATTGGTTAGCGTTGATGCAGGTAATAGTCCTCGGAGAATGTCTAGTGCTTTTGCTTTTGTTGAACCATTGTAAATCATATTTGCTGATTTTATGTCGTTTTCTTCTTTTAGTTTGGAAAATGATTTTTCTTTTCCATCTTTGGAGTCTTTAAAAGTATATTTTTCAATTGGGTATTTTTCTCTGACATATTTTATCATAGGTTCTATGTTTTTTGAATATACATCAAATGAGAAATTACATGCATCAACATACAAATCACTAAACTTTGATTTCATCAAGACCGGGTCTTTGTAGAATCTATACTCTCCATCAGTTTTTTTATTCCAAGCTACATATCTTGATGATTTTTCTAAATACGATAACCCTATCCTTCTATCTTCAATTTTTTTAACTGCTATATTTGATAACCCTTCAATTGCAATTTGGGCCTCTCCTAACTCTGCAACTGAATCATCACCATATTCTAAGAGGACTCGATTGTAAAATTCTTCCCCTCTGCTCTCATTTTGTAAAAATTCATCTAAAAATATTCGTCGCATACTCTTATCTGTCCTACTATATCTTGACATCAAAGCTCCTCGGTCGACTTGCCTTGGTGTAGTTATTGCAAAGACATTGCCATCTGCATTTGAAAAATGGTCTACTAGAATTTTTTTTTCACTATCTGAAAATTCTGACAATATGCTTGTCATGTTTTCCAATTATTAATAGTCTATTTCTTTTTTCCAATCTGTATTAGATCGGGGGATTGAGTTTTTTCCATTCCTTTGGTTTGCCATCTTAGCAAAACTTCTTTGAATGCATTTGCATCTGCTTCATTTTCTGTATACATTAATGCCGTGACCCATCTACCCTTCCCTGCTTTTCCACCTACAGAATTCATCCAAAAATTACTTGGTAGTGTTTCCATAACTTTGTTATTTGGCTCGTTTGAAATATCTACCCACCTTTTTGCAACAAAATTCAAAATATATTGTAATTCTTCTTTTTTAATCATATTGCATCTTATTTATTGCTAAATTTTAAAATTTCTAAATCCTACTTTGTTCAAGATTGGAGTATTGAAATTACTCACGCCTGATATTTTTTGGAATAAAGTGTTCATAATTTGGTAGTTTTTGATATTGGATGTACTTAGGGTACAGTTGTACAGAAAACACATACAACAATTCTAATAGACTTTTTAAAGAATTTCTACTATGAGACTTGATTCCTGCCGTAACTGCGGAGAGCAGCTAAACACCATAAAACTTTGTAAAGTTTGTGCACAGCCTACCCGATTAAAGTGTGATTCCTGCCTCAAATTTGTCGATGATCCGATACATTCTTCATGTGAAAATAATTACATTACTTGCTAACGATAAACTATTTTTATAAAATTGAAACTTAAGACCAACAACGATTTGTTGTCTGGTGAGAGTTTCAATTATGTGTATTTTGATAAAATAGTATTTAGATCCTACTAATAATTTCTACGCGAGTCTTTTATTCTAAATTAATAATCCTATCTTAATAGATGGTTTGGGGTTTTCTCGACCATTACCTCATGCCGTCTATTTACAAATTCTTAGAATACTTTATGAACATCTGCCCGTCTATCTACAAAATATGAAGTATGTTGTAATTTTTTTAATTCTACTTGCAACTGTTAGTGTGTCTTTTGCCGAGCCTCAGGATATGGTATCTGAAGAACCGATTATGATTAAGTTACATCAAACAATATCCTTTGGAGCCCTCACTGTATCCTTTTCTGAAATTGATGATTCTAGATGTCCTGTTGATGTTACCTGTGTATGGGAAGGTCGTGCTTCTGTAACGTTTAATGTTTATGATAAAATACAAAACCAGACATTAACTCTCACAACTAATGAAATTCAATCACAAAATGTTGGTTCTTATAAAATTACTTTGATCGATGTCTTACCATATCCTGTTAGTACAACTAACATCTCAAAAGATTATGTCGCTACAATCATAATTTCAAAAAATAAAAATGATTTGATCATGTCCCCGCTAAAACAATTCAAAAATGGTACTCCTGGTAAACTGATTGAATGCAATCCTGGACTCTCTCTGATTATCAAAAATTATCATGGTTCTCCAGCTTGTGTAAAACCTGAGACAAAAATCAAGTTAATTGAGAGAAATTGGACAACAAATGCATTCTGAATTTTTGAATTTTAGATATTTTTAGTATTAGATAATTAGAAGATTGGTTTATAATCACCGCTTCGTCGAAGTTAATCGATTTGCCGATAGAATCTGGAGTGATTACATTAGAACTTTGGATTCTTTTCTTTGCTATTTTGGGAATCACAATTGCAATTGATCTTGGTTTAATTCACAAACTTAAAAGAAAACTGAGAAAATCTAGCCAGCCCGAAACCGAACATATCATGTCAAGTAAGGAGGCCCTTGGTTGGACACTTACTTGGATTTCACTTGCAGGTGTCTTTGCTGGTGTGATTTACTTTGCATTAGGTAACGAAAAGATGATAGAATTTGTCACTGGCTACGCCCTTGAAAAATCCCTCAGTGTAGATAACATGTTTGTGTTTTTGCTCGTCTTTACTACTTTGGGTATCCCTCACAAGTATCAACATAGGGTTCTCTCACTTGGAATCCTCAGTGCAATTGCAATGAGAATAGCTTTGATTCTTGTTGGCGCATCCTTGTTGGAGAATTTCCATTGGATGATCTATGTGTTTGGGGGATTACTCTGGTTTACCTCAATTCGAATGATAATGCAAAAAGAAGAAAAGAAAATTGAGCTAGAAAAAAACATTGCAGTTCGAATTTTAAAAAAATTCATGCCTGTTAATCTAAGTTTAGTTGGAAATAGCTTCGTTATACGAATCAACGGAGTATTGCATGCAACTCCTCTTCTCGTTGGACTTGCAATAATTGAATTGACTGATTTAGTTTTTGCAATGGATTCTATTCCTGCAGTTTTGGCAATTACAAGAGACCCATTTATTGTGATTACCTCAAACGTTTTTGCCATCTTGGGATTGAGGGCACTATACTTTTTGATTGGTGGAATGTTGGAGCGATTCCATTATCTCAAGCCTGGTTTAATTGTATTACTGCTCTTTATTGGAACAAAAATGATCATCTCTGAATTTTATCACATTCCAACTATTACCTCGTTGGTGATTGTGTTTGTAATTTTAGCTACTGTTATTGTGGCGTCATTATTAAAAAAACCAAAGAATAAAGAATAATCAAATCATTTGCTTCTAAACGCCAAGATAAATCCCATTCCGCCACATACTACACCTAATGCCAGAATTGAGATAAATCCTCCAATTGGTTCAATAAAGGATTCCATGATTGCTGGATATTTTGGACCTAGTTTTCCTTCGGTAAATATCGTAGTTAATCCTGTACCAGCTAATCCTGCATATGCCATTATGATCATTGCACCGGCTCCTCCAATATTCATTCCAACTAAATGAATACCTGCAAGAATGTTCGATGCTTTGGAGAATTTCTTTTTCAATGTTATTTCAAGATGACTGTAAAATAATGCAGAGACTGCAACTGCAAGAACTACGATCAAATAAAATATAATTCCAAGAAAGAACCATTTTGCAGTTCCTTCAAAAGATAGTGATAGATATTGAATTATGTTTACTTGTGTGTATGACAACTGCATGGCGACAATAGCTATCGACATTACAGTGATTACCCCGCCTTGAAGAATAGCTGCAATGATGAACCTGTTTGCCCATTTACTTCCAACTTCTTCCATACTTACATTTTAAATTCCATGTCTATCCTAAGTACATTTTAAATTCTAACTGTCATCTAAATTGTTAATTTTTCATAACCTCTCTTATTGATTTTTGATCTCTGGATTTGTTTTTGATACTAAAAAATTAAATTAAAAAACTAAGCGATCTATGGATGTTTTTTAATCTACTCTCTGATCTGCATTATGATTTATAGTGATTTTTAATTTTAGTTGGTTTTAAATTATTTTTAATTTTCATAGATCTGTCTTTTGATATCTGTCAAGTTATCATTGAATACTTCTATTCCTTCATCAAATAACTCCATTGTATTTTCAACAGCGTTTGATTGATGTTCGTCTATTCTTTTGTTTGTGAGAAACTGACCTGATTCGTGAATATATTTCTCAAAGACCATCCCTAAAACAAATTCATGAATGTCTTTGATTTCCCAGTTTTCTTTTGTAGAATTTACCATGTTAAAGTACTTTGGAATTTGGCTTGTTGCAATTTTTAACAGATTTTCCAATTCTTTTTTATCTTCTAATTTGAGACCCATGACTTGTGATTTATTTCAAATTGTCTCAAATAAAGAGTTTTGATTGGTTAAATTGATAATGTTATCTGAGGCTATCTTATTTTTTTTCGTGAATTTTTTTCACAGAATATCTGTCAAAATAATCTTACCAAAACAAGTAACCTTTCTCACACTTTCCCGGTTATACAAATCTCTAAACTTTAAGCCATGACACATGACGATATCGATATCATCGGTAAGAACGTCAAAGACATGTACGGAACATTCATGGGAAAAGTCATTGGAACTATAACTGACATTGATGGAAGCATCCAATCAGTTGGCGTTGACTGCGGTTCTCAGGGATTACAGCAAATCCAATATGAGCAACTAGTAGTTCAAAGCAGTGTTGTTATATTCATTCCAAAATGGAGACTAGACTCTCAAAGACTTTTACGCGAAAAACAACTGACCCTGCGCCGTCTAAAGGCCTTGATTGATATTGTTTCAGAAAATGATGACATGAAAGAAGATGCCGAAATAATTCATGAAAAATACAAGTCAAAACTTGAATCATTGGATGAACTAGAAAATCAAATCAAAGCTAAACTAGATGCAAGACACGCAGAGCTAGATGAACAGCTAAAGTCCACAAAGATGTTGCTATTTGATGCAAAGGTGCAATACAAGAGCAACGAGATCTCAGAGAATACATTTGAGACAGTGAAATCATGCGCTACAGAACTAATTGAGCATGTAACTCACGAATCCTCAGAAATCTCAAATGTCAAGAGACGAATTGCAGATCTCGATGCAGAAGTAACAAGTGTTACAGAACCACCGCAAAAAGAAACCCAAGAATCTGCCGTATCATATCTGGGCAATTCTGAGCAAGAACAACTAGTTCAGACCATACTTCCAGAGGCCCCAACAGATCCAGTCATTGACTCAGAAGCATCCCTTGCTGCTGAACCAAAATCACATCTGCCAACACCTCCCAAAGAGGTTAAAAAAGAAACATCTCACTACGACGACTGGCTTAGCCGAATGGAAGCACAATAATTTTTTTAAATTATTTTTTCTTTAACATTTACAAGTCTGTACCTCTACAAAATTTTGATGTCCGAAATTACTATCGGCCTTGGAAATAATGATGTTAAAACAAGATTAGATGCAGATTCTAATTTTATTGGATTTTGGGAAAAACAAGCAAAAAATCTTTCATGGTTTTCATCTTGGGAAAAGACTCTTGATTGGAATCCTCCATTTGCAAAATGGTTTGTAGGAGGCAAAATTAATGCTTCATACAATGCATTGGATATTCATCAAAAAGACAAATCTGACAAACCTGCAATCTTGTGGGAAGGGGAAAACGGTGAATCTAAAATTCTTACTTACAAAGACATGTGGGTTCAAGTTCAAAAGCTTGCTAATGTACTAAAATCATTAGGCGTTCAAAAAGGCGATAGAGTAACAATTTATCTTCCAATGATTCCAGAACTGCCAATTTCGATGCTTGCGTGTGCCAGAATTGGGGCAACACACACGGTAATATTTTCGGGATTTAGTGCATCTGCAATTAAAGACAGAATTGATGATTCAAAATCAAAAGTTGTGATTACTGCTGATGGTGGTTATAGGAGAGGTAGTGTAATTAGCCTCAAAGAGATCATTGATGAGGCAATCAAGGATTCAAAATCTGTAAAAAACGTTATAGTAGTTGAGAGAACAAAGACAAAAATCAAAATGTCTTCCAAAGATTTGTTTTGGAATGCTTTACTTGACAATGCTTCTGATATATGTCCTCCAGAAAAATTAGACAGCACACACCCGCTCTTTATTTTGTATACTTCTGGAACTACTGGAAAACCAAAAGGAGTGCTTCATGGAACTGGCGGATATCTAACTCACTTGCATTCTACATTCAAGTGGGCTTTTGACATCAAAGACTCTGATGTTTATTTTTGTACTGCCGATATTGGATGGGTTACAGGTCACAGCTATGTAGTTTATGCACCATTATTGCACGGTGCAACACAAGTGATGTATGAAGGCGCACCTGATTTTCCTGATGCATCAAGAATGTGGAATATTTTACACAAATACAAAGTAACAATTTTTTATACTACTCCGACTGCGCTGCGAATGTTTATGAGATTTGGAGATGACATTCCAAACTCTTTTGATCTTTCATCACTTAGATTATTGGGAAGCGTAGGTGAGCCGATAAACCCAGAAGTTTGGAAATGGTATTTCAAAATAATTGGAAAAGAAAAATGTCCAATAATTGATACATGGTGGCAAACAGAAACTGGTGGAATGCTGATATCTGCATTACCTGGGTTGGAAACAATTCCTCTAAAGCCTGGTTCTGGCACTCGTCCAATTCCTGGATTGCAAATTTCTGTAGTCGATGATGATGGAAAAGATGTTTCTGCAAACACCAAGGGATATCTTGTAATAAAAAATCCGTGGCCTGGAATGCTTTTGACCCTTTGGGGAGATGATAAGAAATACCGTGATGTTTACTGGTCAAAATACAAAGACTGCTATTATCCTGGAGATTATGCACTCAAAGATTCTGATGGATATCTCTGGTTATTAGGTAGAGCAGATGATGTTCTAAAAGTTGCAGGTCATAGAATAGGAACTGCTGAACTTGAAAGTTGTATCGTTTCTCATCCTGATGTAGCAGAATCTGCAGTATGTGGCATTCCAGATCAACTAAAAGGTGAGGTGATAATTGTCTTTGCTGTTTTAAAACAAAATACAACACTTGATGTAAAGACTCTTGAAAAAGAATTGATTACAAAAATAAGAAATGATATTGGAGCAATTGCAACCCCTAAAGAAATCTATTTTGTAACAAAACTACCAAAAACCAGAAGCGGTAAAATTATGCGTCGACTATTAAAAGCAATATCTTCCAATGAGACAATTGGGGATGTAAGTACATTAGAAGACGGTGCTGCAGTTTCTGAAATTCAATCTACGCTTGAAGAATTAAAAAAATCCATTAAATTAAGATCTGAATTTTAATTTTTATTTAATTTTTTCAAATCAGTTGATAAAAGCATATCAAACATTTTTTTTAATCCATCATATTCTGATTTTGAATTTTCATCCAGTTTACTGTATTCGTTATTTTTTATATCATCTAGTTTTTCTTTTGCTTCTTTGAAATATTCTTGAAATGATTTGATCTTTTCATCCTTTAATTCTGAAATGTCAAAAATCACTGTATTGCTTCCAAGCAAATTCTTTTTTTCATCATAGAGACTTGTTGCCTGTAGGATTCCTGGAAATGTGTTGCCATCCTGCTTTTTGAATGTGATTTTTCTATCTGTTACTTTTCCCGTTTCAAACCATGCCTTTAGTGAATCGTTCATGACTTCCCAAGAATCTTTTGGAACATGTTCAAAAATTGATTTACCAAGAATTTCTGATTTTGCATATCCTAGTTTGTTGGCATAAGTTGAATTACAATCCAAAATAATTCCAATCGAATTTATTCTTCTCCACATGATTGGGGCATCTTTGAGAATTTTTCTTGCTTCTGTTTGCAGCATTTTTTAATTTATTTCTGACTAGTTATTAAATTGAAATCTTACAAAAACTCTTAATTTCTAGTCTAAAATAGGCACGAAATTTATAATTATTCTTTTAGCTTACTTTCCATAAAGATGTCAGAGCCGTACCAGCAATATCTGAAATAATCCAAACTCCACTCGTGAAACATGGGATCATCTGAATAAAACATTTCACTAAGATCTGATTTTCCATCAATTGTTGGAAACATTATGCATACTTCTTTTTCATTCATGACGATCATTGTCTGTACATTTTTTGTCATCTTTCTCTCGATTAATCCTTTTTCAACTAACTTGTCATATCCCAGTTTTTTTAGTAACTCTTTTCTTCCTTTTGGAATTATTGCAGATTCTGAAAAAATATAATTGAATTTTATTCCTTTTTTGACTTGTTTAACCAATGGCTCTATTAGATCTAATGGTACTTCTGATAATATCTCATAAATGTATTCTGTAGAATTTTTGTAAATACTCTTCCACTGTTCCAATGTTTTTGAAACTCCTGTAATGTGCTGACTAACTGCAAGTTGACCACAACGCATTTGAAATTTATGAGGAACTTCACCAAAATGATGTTTCTCAAAATATTTTCTATTTTGTAAAAGAAAAACAAGTGATGGTACTTGAGTGCATACAATTTGACCGAAAGTAGTTAATTCATATGTTCCATCTGTTTTCTTTTTGATTAGCCCACTTTCTTCAAGTCTTGAAAAATTTCTATGTACTTCTTGCTTTGTTGCATCGATTTCTTTTGCAAAAGCAGTGGGCGTCAAATTTTTACTTAATAATCTAAATAATATGTTTAATCTTTGAGGACTTGCAAGCTCTAAAACATAATCTGCTGTTTTGTCAATTAAATCTGTCATTAATTGTTCATAATTTTATTTCCTAAAAAACTTAGATGGACATAGATGTCAAAATTTACACTGCTATGCTGATTTTAGATCTCTTTGCAATACATTTCGAGTGAATTTGCTCATCTGTTAATTTTTGACATATCTTACATTCAAACTGTATTGCTTGATGGCATACATCACAATACTTTGCAATGGACGGCTCTTTACCACATTTTCTGCAATTATCAGTTCTCATAAAATATACCGTGTGAAATCAGAGATATGTGTCAGTCAGCTGATTAGCTTACTCGTAATCATAGAATTGTACCATACCCTAAGAATCTCTACGAGTAATACCAATCATGAAAACAACACAAATCTCAAATTGGGACAAAATGGTTCACGCACCATTTAGAAAGGTCGTAAAATTCGATCTTATCTGTATCGGAATTGGTGCAGTGATAGGAATGGGTGCTGGAGCCTATCTTGTTGCTAGCGGATTATTAGGCTAGCAGCACTATTTTTTTAAATTATCCAACTTTTGGATTTTTTTGATAAATTATCAAACTATTTTTTCTGCTTAGGAAATTGAATAATGGTCAAAACAAAAATAATTGCTCCAAATATCCAAGTGATGAAATCGTCATAATATATCCCGCTAGCTATTAACACAAGACTTCCAATAATTGATGCAATGCCAAAATAAAATCTTAGTTTTATTCTATTTGGAGTTACTTCCACTGGCGTTTTTGACTCTGTTTTTATGTTACACTTACAATTTGGGCAATATCTTAAACTTGTTTGAAATTCAAATCCACACTCGTTGCATATCATACTGTTTGTTCTGATTATTCATTCTGAAAGTGTTCTCTTAAGGATTTGTAATTTAGAACCACTGATCCAAATTCTGACTCTTTTTTTCAAGTGCTTTTTTGAGTCTATTTAGTGACGATTGTATTCTGTCTTCTGAAAAACTTCTTTCTTTTAGATAGTTTGTCATTCCCTCATAATCTACCTGACCAAAAACTATCTCATCTACTTCAGCTACAATTGGTTCAAGAAATATTTTTCGAATCTGTTGATAATCTATCTCTTGTAGTTGCTCCTGGATTTGAGGAATATCTTCTAAACATGAATGTTGCTTGATCATTTTTAGTGCTGTTTTTGGTCCTATTCTATCAAAGCCGTTTGGGTTAAAATCGGTTCCAATTAAAATTCCAATATCTACTAGTTGCTCTCTTGTCACACCTAATGCATCAAGTGTTTTTTGGGTTTCAATAATCTCCGGCTCAATTTCCACATACGTGTTTCTATTTGGAATCTTTCTTCTGCCACTGTTTGTAAAATTTCTTATCAGTCTTTTAGCACCACACAATATGGAGTCAAAATCTTGACTAGCTGATGCATATGCTTGCCCTGTGTTTGTAAGATGTGCCGCCATTGCCTCTCCTTCAGAGGGTGCATCGATATATGGAATACCAAAATACGTTAGAATTTGTTTTGACTCTTTTACCATTCCATCTTTCATGCTAGTTGTTTGCTGGGCAAATTTTCTTGCATCTTCCATGTTCCCAGCAGCTATGGCTTTTTCATATTTTACAGTTGCATCTTTTTTGATTTGTTTTCTTCTCTCAATTTCTGCTGTTTTTAGTGATGGTGGTTTTCCATCAAAAACATAAACCGGTTTAATTCCTAAAGATAAGAAATTGATATTTCTGTACAGTAATCCGCTTAGATGACTTGTAATCCTTCCTTCAGAGTCTGATAACTGTAATCCATCTGGGCCCCTTATACTTGCTAAAAACTGGTAAATTGCATTGTATGCATCAATTGCAATGACTTTGGAGGAAAATGCTTCTAATGTTGTCTTGTCTCTAACTACCAGTTCTTTTAGATTTAATCCCATTACTTTGAGATATTTTTAATGCTATTTTGTGTTTATCGTTTATGATAGTACAAATACCTGTTTTTGTTGTTTTCTAGATATAATGAAAAATTGGTTTTTTGGGCTGGTGTTAGTTTCATTGTAGGTGGGATTACTAGTCTTGCACTGACTCTTGGAGCAACTGCATCTCTTAGCCATATTGAAGATACATCAGGTTATTCTATTGGATGGATAATTGTTGGTGTTACATTGATTGTAATTGGATTTATTAAAAAGAAAAACCCATCTGATAAATGATTTGAATTTACCAGCAAATTTAAAAGAAAAAATATATCAAATCAAGCAAGACCCTCAAAATAATTTCAAACTAGTTTCTTATTTTCCGTTATCTGACCAAGAAAAGCAAATCATTGCTAAAGATTATGGCGTTGTTAAATTTCACTCTATTTTCTCTGATCAAGTCACTGAATCAGAATGGAATAAATCTAAAGCACAGATAATCAAGCGATTCCAAGATGAATTATTCCATATGGACTAGATTTAATTTTTTGAAGATCTGATTTGCTTTATTATGTGGTACTTCCAAGATTTCTTGCCAGGTTAGCCAAGTGGTACGGCGGCCGTCTCGAAAACGGCTACGCGCAAGCGTGCAGGGGCTCGAATCCCTTACCTGGCGCTCTTGATATAATATGTTCATACTAATAATCAGGAAAACGTGATCCATTATTTGCCCTCAAAAATGGTTCTGACCTTTGCGTATGTGAATCTCAAATATCTTGAACTAAATCTCTAAAGACCATTTGATTCATTATATTCTGATAAATAATTTGTTGGGTTTTTTTAAAATTAATTGAATACACAAAAATACTACAAAATAATAATTTTAAAAAACATATCTTGTAATTTTTTCACTGGGTATGTATATCAAGTTTAATTTTTTTATATTGACTTTTGTAATAATTACATCTTTTAATCATTTTATTTCAAAATGATGTACCTTAAGTACATGCATTATATTCACTTCTTCATGACTTCATTAAATAACAGAATATTTGTTATTTCAGCACTGATTATGACTGCACTTTTGACTGTTGTGGGAACACAACAAGTACAAGGTGCAGTTGGCGACTATGTAGCAACTGTTAACTTTGATACTGCATGTCCTTCTAGTATAGGGACTGGAGTTGCATTTGACGGAACCCATCTTTGGTATTCTTGTTATGCATCAACTCCTGACTTATACAAGGCAGATCCAACAACTGGAGCAGTCTTAGCAAGTTACACCATTTCAACCGGTCTTGGAGCAATTGCATATGATAGCACAAATAATGTTATTTATGCAGGTCCTGGAGGCGGAAATTCATGTGCAATACTCAAGATTAATCTTGATGCCAACAAAAATGTAGTTGGTAACTCTGTATTGTTTACAAACAATGCAGTTTGTACTGGATTGGATGATGGTCTTGCTTATGACGGAACAGATAACACATTCTACTATAGTCCAGATGGAAGTACAACAATCACACACTTTGACTATCTTGGAAATGTTTTGAATGCCTTTACTTGGACTGGTCCAAGTTGTTACAATAGCGGTTTAGCTATTGGTGGCAATTTACTATTCCAAGGATCCAATGGATGTGCACATGTATATGTAGTTGACAAGACAACATTGGCACCTGCATATGACTTTGCAACAAACATTGGAGCAGATCCAAACTTTAGAGATGAAGATCTTGAATGTGATACCAACACATTTGCATCACAAGGAAAACAAGTGATGTGGTCAGTTGAAGCATACGAACCACGAAGAGCT
>NZ_AHJG01000098.1:0-3633 GCF_000241145.1 Candidatus Nitrosarchaeum limnium BG20
GTTTATCAACATGAAATATTACATATTCTGCAAGATTAATTGCTTGTAAAAGGGGCTGAATTTTATCAGGAAAACCACTTGGAGTAACCCAAGTTTTAATCACGTCAGATTCTTTTCGGTCATAAAGAGAAAGATCAGTTACAGTACCTTTTTTACCAAATTCTGTTGCGATGTCCTGTTTTCCCAAGACTACAAAATTTATTGACTTCATATAATGAACGAATATTTGACTTTATTTTAAGCCTGTTTTAAGATACAAACATACAAAGTTAGAAAACGAATCACTCAAAAAATTTGATAATTATCATGATCAAAAATGCAACTGCAGCACTTGCAGGTATTGTAATAATCCATGCCCAAACTATTCGTTTGCCAATACCCCATCTAACTGCAGAAACACGTCTTACAGCGCCAGCACCCATGATAGAACCGGAAATAGCATGTGTTGTACTTGCAGGAATTCCAATATGGGCTAAAATTGCTAAAATGGTTGCACCGCTAGTTTCTGCAGCAAATCCTTGATATGGTTTTAATTGTGTAATTCTTGCCCCCATGGTTTTGACAATTCTCCAACCACCAAAAAAAGTACCAAGACTAATTGCAATTGCTGCAATCAATATCACCCAGAACGGTACTTCAAATGTTGTTAGTACACCTTCTGTTAATAAAATCAATACGATTATTCCCATTGTTTTTTGACCATCATTTGCACCGTGTGTGAGAGAGAAATAAGTTGCAGATACAAGTTGTAATTTACCAAAAATAGAATTTACATTTGCAGGATTTTTGTTTGCAAATGCTTTAACAATTAATGTAGCTAACAAAAAGGCACCAGCCAATCCCACTAATGGAGACACCAATATTCCAGTGAACACTTTTTCTAATCCACCAAAAAGTATTACATGTGTTCCAACACCTGCAATTCCAGCACCAATTATACCACCTACAAGAGCATGACTACTAGATGACGGAAGACCCAACCACCAAGTGATTAGATTCCATACTATTGCACCAACTAATGCAGCTATTACAATATGAATAGTTACAAAATCAGGATCAATGATTCCCTTTCCAATAGTGGTTGCTACTGCTACGCCAAAAAGAAAAGGACCAAAAAAATTTGCCATAGCTGCAAGAGATACTGCATGAAGTGGTTTTAACACACGGGTTCCAACAACAGTAGCAATAGAATTTGCTGCATCATGAAATCCATTTATGAAATCAAAAATCAGTGCGACTATAATTGCACCGATAGCTAGCTCATACATAATATCACTATGCGTATTTCAAAACTATGTCTTCAATAACATCTGCAACATCTACACATCGGTCAGACGCAGTTTCCATTGTTTCATAGATATCCTTTAGTTTAATGATAGTTATAGCATCGTTTGTCTCAAAGAGTTTTTCAATAGATTTTCTATAAAGTTCATCTACGGTGTGTTCGATTGTACTGGTATTCCTACAATGGGCAATCATATCTTGAGTATTTTTGATACTACGTAATTTTGATACCATGTATTCTACTTCTTTTGTTGCATTCACAAGCTCTTTTGCAATATCTAATGCATATGGCGGAGTAGTTGTAATTTTGTAACTATGAGTTCTAGCAGCAATACCATCCATGAAATCAATTACGTCATCTATTTTTGAGGCTATTCTCTGCATATCCTCACGATCAAATGGGGTGATGAATGTTTTATTCAGTTCTGCAAAAATATCACGGGTAAGAATATCGGCTTCATTTTCAAGTCTTTTGATTATTGTATGTTGTTTGGCATCACTTAGATCTGAAAACAAAACAACAAGGGCCTCAGCAGTCTCTACTGCTTTTTTTGCTAAATCGTCAAAAATTGCTAAAAGTTGTTTGTCATTTGATTTCATCCATGAAAACATATGTCCCATAAATCAGGTGAGATAGATGTTCAATTAAAACTGTTGACCATGTAATATATTCAACTATATAGAACAAAAGATAATTAAACTAAAAATGTGTTCTAATCATCAATTAAAATTGGAGCATTAGGGTGTTTTAAATAAATCTCAGAGACATCTAATTAACAAGAATATTCAGATAGATCTTCACATTCATCTAGATCTTCATCTATTACATGTAAGTGATACAGTATTGCTTTTTGGTTGGACAAATCAAACATCTCTTGGTAATAATTTATGATGTTAATTTCACATATAAAAGACATACGAAGGAATTGCACTTAATTTGTAGTCAATATTGAGCCTATGGGAAAGAGGGTAATACAGAAGCATAACTTGCAAATCGGTGATTTTTTGGATGCACTAATTTTTGGCGATATTTAGAAATTGGTTTACCAATAGCACCGTCTAGGCCAAGCGGGCCTTTTACAAATTTTGATTTATGTGCCCAATGTAAGACCTCATCAGTTGGACTGTAGTAGTTTACAATTTTGTTTTTGATTATTTTTTCCAGTAGATGTCCATATTTTTTTGATGATGGAACATCACTTGTAATTGATGCGCCAAAGAGGTAAGCACTTTCAACAATATCAGTATTTTTACTTTTTTTTGCCAAATATTCCACAGTGCTTAGGATCACTTGAGAACCCAAAGAGTGACCCATTAAACGAATCTTTGTTTTAGGACTGATAGATTTGAAATATTCAATAAACATCCCAAGGTTACGACCATTTTTTATAGCAATTTTTTGACCTGTTGAAAGTGCACGTTTAGCATGTTTTAGTAAATGCGCCCCGGTAGTGTTAGAATCATAACTAAATCCAACTACAGGAAAACAATAACCAATATGCAATAATCTTTTTTTTACCAAAACAGCTTTTGCAATTGCACCAGCATTATCGTTTCGTAATCCATGAATTACAATTACAAGTTCTTTAGAACCAATTAATTTATCAAAAGATTTCTTTGGATATAAAAAATAGGAGTTATTTTTTATTGTTTTACCATATCTAAGATCATAATATCCTCTAGTCGATATTCTTGGAATGATTTTCTTCATGATGGGCCTAGTTGTTTTTTGTATTTTGCAATGTCTGCATCTTCAACTTTTACAAATAACGGCGTAGCGTCACCTAAAACGTGTCCAGATTTTACATCAATTTCAGATAATGATTCCCATTTGCTGGTATTTACTTTTCCAGAAAACCCTAGCTGCTCCCAAATTTTTTGGGAGGATACTGGAAGAAATGGAAACAAGGCTATTGCCATACTACGAGCTGCATTCACAGATAAGAATACACAGTTTGCAGTTCCAGGCCCTTTCTTCCAGGGTTCTTTATGCTGGAAATATTGATTAAAGTAAGATGAAAATTCCATGATTTTCTTTAGAGCCCTATCCAAATGATTTTGTTCCATCAGAAGACCAAGTTCGCCTGCAAGATTTTTTATTTTATTTTCAGCTTCAGTGTCTTTATCATCATAGGTTTCAGTTTCAGGGATTATTCCATCAAATGCCTTTTTTGTAAATCCTAGTGCACGGTTTACAAAATTTCCAAGATTTCCAATCAATTCAGAATTTATTCTATTTGTAAATTCATCCCAATCAAAATTCAAATCATCCTGAGAGTATGGATTTATTGCAACTAGATAGTACCTCAGATAATCTGCAGGATAGTATTCTAAGAATTGTTTTAGTCC
>NZ_AHJG01000097.1:0-9259 GCF_000241145.1 Candidatus Nitrosarchaeum limnium BG20
GGGTTCCAATAATTTCAATATGCTTTGTGTCTTTTGGGATAATCATACCGAGTGCATAATCTTGAGGAAATTTGGTAGTATCATACAGAGTTTCTTTACCATCAATGAATAGTTTGTACTGGGCATCTTCAGCAGAGATTACTTCTAGTGGTAGACGTAGCCATAATACACTATCGGATGGAACACTCTCCATTGTTATTTCAAGGGATTTTTTTTCTGTGTTGATGTTAATTGCAGATAATTGTGGTAGGTCTTCAGACGGTTTGTTTACGTCAACTTCAAAACTTCCATGATATCCATAGTAGATGTCATATGATTTGTCACCGACTTGTAGTGTGTATTTTTCAGCCGAGAGTTGTGCAATATCCAGATACTGTGCAAACGCATCCCCGCTAAAGATATGATTGCCAAAAGCAATTCCAGTTGGAATTAATGCCAATGGTATGATTACAAGTAGAATTATTTTCAAATTACTCATCGTATTTGTGGATAAATCAGTTATAACGAATTGGGAAATTATCACAGATGATAATTTATTTTTGTGGATGATTTATCATCAAACTATTTATCGTAAAAATCACTAATTTTGTTGTGAGGTTTGATTTGAAAGATAAAGTAATTTTAGGAATGATTCTGGTTTTGGCGTTATCTTTAATGGTAAATCAAGCCTTTGCAGAATCTCCAAGAAAACAGATGGACAGAGGCATTGCAGCTGAAGATGTAACTTGCAAAGAAGGACATAGTTTGGTCATTCGAAACAACGGGTATCCAATATGTGTTAAATCTGTAACTGCACAGAAATTAGAAAAGAGGGGATTGGGAGTAATCATCGCCAAGGAAGATAAGATTGATCAAACTCCAAGTACAGAGATTCCAATTAAAGATCTAGAGAAAACTCAAACCAATACATACAACAAAACACCTCAATCGTCTGGAAATATTCGAGAGGTACCAGCAGATGCAGGAAGTGTAATTAATTTTTACATTACAGACGAGGATTTGAATTTGGCTCACAATGGAGTGGATGTAGTATCAACACAAGGATTATTTGAATTTTCAATTAACGGGGTTTCAATTAGTGGCCCTTCAACTATTACAGAGACAGGTCCGAATACAGGTCAGTTCTTTGTAAAACTACAACTTCCAGATACAATTAACGGTAGAGCTCTGAATCAAAATGATGTTGTCTTGATAAAATATCTAGACGCATCAGATAGTACTGGAAGTAATCAGACCATAACAAAATCAATTCCACTGACAAAATCATATGCTGCAGTAGAGACATCAGGGGATAGTTCAAGGATTGGACGAGTGTTTACTGTGAGAATTTACGAACCAGATGCAAATTTGGATTCTCAAGATAATGACAGAATACCTCTTAGCAAATTAGAGTATAGAGGAAAAGGGGGAATCAGAACTACATTGTCAAATTCTGCTTTTGATGCAAACTCTTCATATCTAATTGAGACAGGACCAAACACAAACATATTTGAGGTCAAGATAAAAATTCCGCGCTACATAGACGGCAAACTAGTGGACATTGGAGACTGGTATGAAATCAGATACATCGATAGTTCAACACCTTCTGGTACTGATGAGAAAGTAGTTTTGCAAGGAAGAATAGGATAGTTTAACACAAGTAAGACACAGGTTAACTTTCAGTATAACCTAAAGATTTTATTTAAACTGACAAAGTATTGTTGTGCTAAATACAGTTTACAAGGATGCGATCATAAACAGAGAAAAAATGCTTTCAATTCTAAAGGGGCCTAAATTCGAACAGATTTTAAAAAAAGCAAAAGAAAATTGGGTAGAGTTTGTGCCTACAAAACAGAACGTAGTAACAGCAGGGATAGACAGTAGTTTTAACAATACAAGATTTCAAGGAATTGAACTTTGGGCCACAACTGCAGTATCGATTAAATCAGATGGTGAAGTGTTAGTAGATTTACATGATTCAGGACTTGGTTCAGATATAGATCTTTCAAAAATTGCCAGTAAGATGGAAATTGAAGCGTGTGAAAAAACCGTGGATTTAGTAGATTTGGTATTAATGGATGGTTCACTGCACTCGCAATTTATGACAAGACAATCATCATTGGATGCAATGGTTGTAAAAACTATGAAAAAAAGAGATAATGTAATTTTCATTGCAAAGACATCAAACACAAAAAAACAATTTGAAGACTTGGGATCATTAGCAGGAGATATTTTTTATTATAATCATATTACAAAAGGACCTGGATTCAGCAAAATATTTGTTGAAAAAAAATATGGTGCGGATAAAGTAATCTCATCTACATTTGTTAGATTGAGTGACTCTACTCCAATTATAAAACTTGAATTTTTAGGAGGACATCGGGGAGATGATGAAATCATGTCTATAATGAATAAATTGTACAAAAGTAGTGTGGGCGGATATCCATATGCACTAAAGCTTGCTCATAACAACTGTAAAATATCTGACAAGGAACTTGCAAAAATGGTTAGTCTGTTGGGATTAAGTAATGAAATAGGTTCACGTGAGGTTTTAGGATGAACGTAGGTTTTGTCATAGGTGAATCAAAGCCTACGTTCGTGACGGCAATTACATCAAGACCACTTTCCGTAGGGGAGTACATCAAAATTGATTCCGATGAAGGAGAAATTTTAGGACTAGTTGAAAAGTCATCGGTATCAAGTGCAGCATTTGCAGATGTTAAAAATTTTGACGAAGCTTCAGAAAGCACAGAAATTGCAGAGATAAACAAGAGAGATAAAACATACACTGCGCATATTGGGATTTTAGGATTTTTAGAAAATTTACGAAAAGGCCAATCAATCATACCAGCAGTACCACCAATTCCAGGAACTCCAATATCACAACCAACAAAAGAGGATTTGGAGGCTATTTTCAGCCCAGAAAAAGCAGGTTGGGTAAAAATTGGAAATTTATTAAGAGAAAAATCAATTGAAGCTAAAATTAATCTCGATAAAATTGTTGCAAGACATTTAGGAATTCTAGCGATGACAGGTATGGGGAAAAGTAATCTTGTTTCACTAATTACAAAACAAATTGGTAAACTAAAAGGAACAGTAATAATTTTTGATTATCATAATGACTATACAACATTAAACATTCCTCGAATCAATGTAATTGATGCAAAAATTAATCCAAGATTATTGGATGCAGATCAGTTATCAGAAGTATTAGAGATTAGAGACGGTGCCAATGTACAACAAAGAGTACTAAGAATGGCATTTACAAAACAAGTAAAAGAATCAAAAGAATTTTGGAAGAAATTAGAAACAGAGGTAGAGTTCATTGTAAATTCAGAAGACAAAAAAATTAAAGAAATCAGAACATCAGCGTATAGAGTTCAAGACATCATAGAGGAGGCTCAAAGAAGATTCGAAGACATATTGGATCCAGATATGGGAGACCCAATTAGTTTTATCAAAGAAGGGCGCACAAACATCTTAAACATTTCAGAATTATCTGAAAAACAAGCAAATGTTGCTCTGGCATTTTATTTGCAACAGTTACTCAAAGACAGAAAAGATGCCAGTATTGTAAAACATGGAAGATCCAAAAGGGAGAGAAATTACAAGTTTGATTCACCAATTTTTGTAATAATAGAAGAAGCACATGTGTTTATTCCAAAAGATCACGATACGAGTGCAAAATACTGGGCTGCTAAAATTGCCAGAGAGGGAAGAAAATTCGGATTAGGTTTAGGAATAGTATCTCAGAGACCAAGAAGTGTAGATCTAAATGTTCTCAGTCAACTAGGATCTTTTGCAATAATGAAAATAATACAAGAAGATGATCAACGTCAGATAGCAGCAGCTACAGAATCTACTAGTCGTGAATTAATTGCTCAATTGACTTCTTTGAACGTAGGAGACGCAGTGCTAGTAGGACAATGGACCAACTTACCCTCACTAGTTCATGTTGAAGAAGTAAAAGAAAAGATAATGGGTGCAGACCAAAGCGCTGTTAATGCATGGGCAAATGCAGAAAAGATGAATGAGATTGCCGTTGAATCAACTCAAGGACTCGTCAAAAAAGATTTGTTGTTAGATTAAATGCTGTTTTCACATATTTCAGATACCCATCTAGGATTAGTGCAATATGGTTCAGAAGAACGAGAACAAGACGTATACCATGTTTTTAATCAAGCGATAGATATTTCAATTAAAGATCATGTTGATTTTGTAATATTTGCAGGGGATATTTTTCATGTACCAAATCCAAATGGAACTGCAATTGTTCAAATGGCAAATGCGTTAAAGAGATTAAAAAATAACAACATAGATTCATTTTTTATTTTAGGAGAACACGACATAAGTAGAATTCGTGCAACACCGATCCCATATGTTTATCATAATTTGGAATTCTCAAGATACATTGGGCAAGGAAATCCAATTAATCATAAAGGAGTCTTAATAGCTGGATTTGATAAAATTAGAAAAACAGAAATTCCTCAATTCGAAGACAAATTCAGAACAATTGATGAAATTGCAAGTAAACACACAGGGCATAAAATTTTAGTGTTACATCAAGGAGTTACAGAGTTTAACAAATTTGCAGGAGAGTTGCAGTCAACAGATTTACCAAAAAATTTTACATATTATGCAATGGGTCATTTACATGATCATGACATCAAACAATTTAGTCATCTAAATGGACCAGTAGCTTATCCAGGATCAATAGAATTAACAACAAGTGAAGGAATTAAGGAGATTAAGAAAGGGTTCTTCGAAGTAGACATTTCTGAAAAAGAAGTAAAAAATAATTGGATTGAACTAGATACAAGACAGCAATTTTCATTTAAAACTAACTATGATGAATTAACAAAAACAGTAGATGAAATTTCTTCAAAAATAGGCAGTATAGAACGAAAACCCATAGTAGAAATAAAAATTCAAGGCGAGGATATAGAAACAGACCAAATTCAGGCACAGATTTCAAGATTATATCAACAGACATTGAGATGTTTTTGGAGAATCACATCAAAAGAAATATCAGATTCATCAGTATTCCTAGAAAGACCAAGTACAATTGATGATGAGATGCTCAGATTATCAGTTGACGCAAGTGGCTCAGAACAAATTGCAAATTTTGCCATAAAAGAATTACTTCCATTATTATCATCTGCCCAGCTCAAAGAAGCCACTCAAATTATAGTTGAAAACTTTGAAAAATTCAAAAAGGAGAAAGTAAATGATAACAGCAATTGAATTAGGAGATTTTTTATCACACTCCCAAACAAAATTAGAATTTGGAAATGGTGTAACAGTTTTTGTAGGACAAAATGGAGCAGGAAAATCAAGCATCATAGATGCAATTACATTTGCATTGTTCGGGCAGCACACTAGAAAATCAAACAAAGGATTGATAAAGAGAGGATCCAATCAAGGGTTTGCCAAAGTAGAGTTTAATATTAATGGAAAACAATACCAGGCAGTAAGAAAAATAGATAACAAAGGTGGTCTTGCTGCAAAATTTAGTGAGAATGTTAATGACGAATTTTTAGAAATTGCAGCTGGTGAAAGAAAACAATTTGGTGAATCGATGACACAGGAAGTTGAAAAAACAATAGGTTTAGGTTTTGAGAAATTAAAGATCGCATCAATAGTACAACAAGGTGAATTAAATGCAATCATCAAAGCAAAACCAAAAGAGTTCAAAGAACTACTAAATGCAATAATTGGAATCGACAAACTTGATGTAGCATCAGAGGCAATGAAAACAATTACCAAAAATTTCCGTGAAAAAATAAGAGATGAAAAAGGATATGATGATACACATATTGATATTTTATTACGAGAACTGCAAAAATCCATTATAGATCTAGAAGAATCTAGACCACAAAAAGAACAACTTGTGATTAAACAAATAGAATTACAAAAAGAAGTGTCATCACTTAGAGCAAAATTAGAAATTGAAACCCCAAAAATAGATAAAATCAATCAACTAGAATTAAGGAAAAAAGAACTACAATCATATGCAAAGGAAGCAATTCAAGCGATTCAGCAAGAAATTACCGAAAAAGAGCACAAAATACGTGATTGTGAGGGGTGTTTTGAGCATATCAGTCTGAAAAATGACTTGGAGCAAAAAATGGAAAGAATAGAGTTAGCAGTAGAAGAAAACCAAAAAAGAATTCAGGAATTAACCGGAAAAGTTGCATCACTAAAAGAAAAACTACTGTTGGCCGAAAAAATCCAATTAAAGGACAACAAATGTCCAGTATGTGACTCTAAAGTTGAAAAACTAAATCCATTATTTCAAGAAGAACACCTAAAGCAAGAGATCATAACCATTAAAGAACAAATAATTTCTGCAGAAAAAGAACGTGTAGCATATAACCAAAAAAGAATAGAATTTTCTAAAAAACTACAAGACGTAAGAGATGCTGAAGCAACATTAAGAGCACATTCTATTAAGGATCAAGAAGATATAAGAAAAATTCAAGGGGAAATAAAATTGAAAAAAGAAAATGTACAAAAAATTCCATTATCCATTAATGGTAATTTATTAGAAATATCTCAAATAGACTCTAATGCAAAAAGAATTTTTGAGAGTATTACAAAATTAGAAGAAGAGACTAAAGGATTTAATGAGGAGGAATTTTTAAATTTAAAAAAATCAATTAATGAAAAACAAACCACTCTGTCACAAACAGATCAACGCCTTGGTGCAATAATAGAAAAAATATCAAAGTATGAAGAACAGATAAAATCAACACAAAAGATTGTATCTGATCTTAAAGTTGTTAAAAAATATGTAGAGAAATTAGATATAATTCAAATGAATATTTTTAGCAGAGATGGTCCTGTTGCAATGAGTTTAAGATCATGGGCACTAAATACAATCTCTGCAAAATCTTCAGAGTATCTCACACTGCTTAACACAAAAATTCAACGGATTGCACTATCAGAAAAAGCAAGAGACATATCAATTACATGTTATTCTAAAAGCGAAGTGTTGGATTTGGAATCCCTAAGTGGGGGAGAACAAGTTAGTGTTGCACTTGCCCTTAGATTAGGCATGGCAAGTTTGCTCGGGGCATCAAATCTTAATTTAATGATACTAGATGAACCTACAACTCACCTTGACGCAGAGCGCAAAAAAGCCCTTGTAGGAGTGCTGTCTCAATTATCAGATATTGCAAATATTGGAAAACCAATGCAATTTATCATAATTACTCATGATGCAGAAATATTTGAGGATTCAAATGTGGAGAGAATATACAAATTTGAATCTGCAGAACAGGGAAGCAAAGTAATTGCATTATAAGATGATTTCAATTCCATGTTTTGAAATATCAAATGATTGTAAAAATTTAAGAAAAGTTTAATTCAAATTTTTATTTTGTTTAATAATGAACCAACAAGAGATTAACGAAATAATTGACTACATAAACAAAAAATACGCTGAAAATGTACCTCGTCCTGTGAGATTTGTTGTTAGAAAAAAAGTAAAAATGATTGAAAAATTTGATCCATCTGAAATGCCGGTATCCTTAAGAAATTGTTCTGTTGAACAATACATTGACATTTTTAAAAATGCACTTAGAGATGGTTCAATTAAACTCTAAAATCTAATCCAACAATTCCCAGTCATTATCCCCACACTTGCAAGATACACCTGAATCTTGCAGATACTTTTCATATTCCAAATCACTACAAGGTCCCATCTCTGGAATTGAAAACTTTGTTTTACATATTCGGCATCTTGCAATCAAATCCATGACTATGCCTCAATTTTCTCACAAACACGTTTTGAAAAATAACATCCAGCAAACGCTGCAAGAACGGCAGGAATCAAAGTGATTAGAAACACATCAGTAATTAATTCAAAATAAATGCTGTAAATCAAGCTAGGTGAGACTAGTTTTCCCAATAAAACTTCGTTATACGTGTACATGATGTATGGATAGTAAAACATGTAAAATGTAGAGCCCAAGATTCCAGCGCCAATGTATTTTACATGTTTGTAGTTTAATTTTGAAATGATATAATCAGATGCAACCAAAGGAAGCAAATTGGTAGAATAAAACAAGACAGTATCACTCATTGTAAAGTTTGGCAAGATGGCAGTGGAGCCATAGATTGCCAAAAACAATCCTCCGATTAGAGAGATAATTCCAAATTTGTTTTTAGACAATCTAGAGGAGCTGATCAAAATCAAAGAGATCAAAAATGGATAACATAAAGTGGCAACAATCATTGCAGTGACGGGTTCTGGATTGAAATTAAAAAAATCAGTATTGGAAAAAGGCAGAGACAGAGATGAAATCAGTCCAGAACTTGCAAGCCAGATAGGCAACAATCCAATTACAATTAGAAATTTTGAAGATTTCGACTGAGATAAAATATGATACCGTACAAGGCCAACCATTCCACCAATACTGGTTAAGATCATGCCAAATATCAGAGACATATGTGGTGGACTGAGCAATCCATCTAATCCAAAGTTAGAATGCCAGAGAAAATCAATTGGTCCTGCGCTAATCAATACCACAATACCAATTATTCCCAACTTTAGAGAAATTTTCAAATATTTTTTGTCTTCAATTTTGTGCCAGATTAAAAACGACATGACAGTTCCAATCAAAGCTAGTGCAACGCCGGAATACATTACGCCGTGAGGTACAGATGCAAATGATTCAGGTTTGTTTAACACGTGATTTGTAATATCCCAGCTTCCTCCAACAGTTACAAGCAAAATACCTAAACTCATCAACAAATTTCCTAGCAGAAATATACGTTGAGATTTCTGTATGAGATTAGATTCTAGTTTCATGTATATCGTTCATCTCAATTAGATATTAGGGATTCACCATTACAGAGTATACTGAAACGTATTCGCCTTGTGGGTCTAGCATTCCTTGATGTGGAAAATGAGATAGTTCACTGGTATGGGGAATTTCGATTGATTTAACATAAATTTCATAGAGTCCAACATTTTTTGGGGTTACCATTAATTGAAAATCATAAGAACCATTTGGAGGAGACGGTCTATTCATAATCTCAATTAACGCATACTGTGATTTGACTTTTTGATCACCTGCAGAATAATTACTACCAACCAAAGTATTTTTTTTAATAAAGTGATACTGGTGATTAAAATCAGAATTTATTACCTTGACTTCATCAGTTATTATTTCTAGAGATGGAAATCCAATTGATAAAATATGAATATCTCCGTAATCACCAATGTTTTTAGAAAATATATTCACATCAAAAGATTCTCCAAGTGAGATAGATG
>NZ_AHJG01000096.1:0-24860 GCF_000241145.1 Candidatus Nitrosarchaeum limnium BG20
TATGTACTAGCTGTTTACTAAGCCTTTTTTATACTAACAGCGCCTATTTTTAGATAAAAATTTGATATTTTTCATTTTCTAGTGTTTTTGATTAGATCGTTTTTGAATTTATTTTAAAACACATGTTACCTTTTTGCAGTAATTTTTGATCTATGTCTGTATTTAGACTCAGATTTTTTATATGAGTATGTGTGAATTACTTTATGTCAGATACATACAAAGTTGGTTTTACTTGTACGAATTGTAACGCAAACAAAAATTATGATGTTCCTAAGGGCGTATCTACTTATGATTTTAAGCAGAAAACTAAATGCTACAATTGTGATGTCGTGGCATTAGAAGCACAGAAAGAAACATTCTTTGAATAATTCTAAAAAATTATAGATTCTGATTGCAACCCATACAGTAGAGTTGTCCATCAGAGATATCGTGCCACTTCTTAGGATGTGAACAAGGATATGTTTCAGGTTCAATTTCTTCCAAAATCTTACCTAGGTAGTCCGCTTTTCCTTTTGCAATCAATGAAAAATCCTTGGTGATCTTATCCTCATACCCGACAATTTTGATTGTTTCAAGTTCTGCATTTCTAAGATTTTGTATCATTGCAACTGCTTTCTCAATCGTCATTGGTATAGATTGTTCTTATTGTAGTAATGTATTTCTAAAACTATTTTTTCTGAACTTCTTTGTGTCTGAAGCAATTAACGGTGTGGTCATTTACCATTCCAACTGACTGCATGAAAGCGTAACATATGGTTGGCCCGACAAACGTAAATCCACGACTCATCAAATTCTTGCTCATCATTTTGGACTCACTGCTTGCAGGTGGAATCTCACTCCACGTTTTGAACTTGTTTACTTTCGTCTTGTAATCCACAAATTGCCAGATGTACTCATCAAAAGTTTTGAACTCATCCTTCACTTCAAGAAATCTTCTTGCGTTGTTCACGAACGATTCAACTTTCTTTCTGTTCCTTACTATTCCGTCATCTTTCAAAATCGAATTGATGTCTCTCTTCTTGTACATTGAAATTTTTTCAGGGTTGAAGTTATCAAACACTTTTCTGTACGCGCTTCTTCTCTTCAAAATAGTGATCCACGAAAGTCCAGCTTGAGCTCCGTCAAGTAATAGGAACTCGAAGAGCTTCCTGTCTCTGTGTAGCGGAACTCCCCATTCCCTGTCGTGATATTTTTGGTGAATTCCTTCTTGAACCCAGTCGCATCTTTTTTTCACTTGTTTTGATTCACCCTTTGTGCTTTGATATTTTTCTGAGGTGCTCTCTGTACTCATCTCTGTTTGGAAGGTTGCCTTCCTTTGCCCACCTGAGCAATCTTTGCTTTTCAATTTCTAAAATATTTCTTCTTTTCAGCTCATTAGCAACAGAAGATAATTCGGCGTAAGTGCTGTACGGGATCTCATCCACTACCTCCTCCTCATTGAATATTGTTGCAAAGTCCACATAAGCTCTAATGCTTCTTATCGGTAAACTGAAGTCTCTCGAGTATGCTTCTTTGTAATTTTTTATTTCAAACTCGTTCTCAATTTTTTTATTAAAATCTGCAAGAATTTTTCCTGCTTTCCATCTTTGCTTTGAAGATATTTTTTTTAATTTTGTCTTGGCCGATTTTTCCACAGTTTTTGCTTGGTTTATCGCATCTGTGTATTTTTTCTTAAAATCTCTTATGCTCTCTCTTATCGAAGTACCGCTTGATTCAAAATCTTCCAAATTCATGATGACTTCAATTCCGCCTTTTCCCGTCTCATCAACTATCCAATCAATTTTCACCGGAATTTTTTTCCTGCTCTTTGCCATTACCACATTTCGTCCTTTGCCAGAGTAAGGAGCTCCGTCTGAAGATCGAAAGCTTCTACAGGCGACATTGATTTTTTCATGGTGGCGTTTTTAATTAAAACGCTTGTAAGGACAGACCCGATCCTTTGATTCCTAGCTTGAATATCGTTTTCATATTTGATGAAAAGAGGGTGTCCTATGTTTACAACAAGTTTGTTTGTGCTGGGATCTAACCATCCTTCTTTATTGTTATTCTCTCTGTCTGCAAAACCTAGCGAAAACCCTCCACCTCCTGCGTTCCCTTCGTTTGTTCCTCCTTTCGGAGTTCCAGAATGTGAACTACTTTTTCCTGAACCAGTGCCGCCAGAACCTCTTCCTGCTCCTGGACCTATGCCTCCCCTTGACTCTGGATTTAAGAAAGAGTACTTTGGATCTTTGAACAGCTTTTCAAAAAATTTGGTGAGCTTGTTGCTCTCCCACTTTGGAGGTGCCTTGTTGTCTTTGATGTATCCTTTTTTTTCTAATATGTTGAAAATTCTTCTATCCACCTCTTGCATTACTGGAGTTACAACCGTACCTGATCCTTGTTTGAAGTTTGTTTTGTTCAGGTTTAGCTGGTCTGAGATCTCTATGGCATTTACGTACACATGAAATCTTTTCATGTATAGCGGTTTGACATCGTAAATCCATTCTGGTTTCTTCGTTGTGATCACTTTTCCAGAAACATGGTACTGGATATTGCACTTGTTGTTTGGTATGTCGTCTTTGGTGACGATGAGTTTTGCAGGAAACTGCTTTCCCTTCACATTAACTGTAATTTCCATTCTGAGTTCTTTTTCAGGATTCCACGGCTTGATCTGTTCGTTGTTGATTTTGATTTTTAACCCTGATGAAATCGCAGGGCTGAACGTGTCGACCACAATTTCTTTCAAACTTTTTTCCAGATAATCAAAATCCTTCGGTTTTAACAGAACCTGATACAAAGTTCCATATTTTTTTATTTTAGGTGCTAAGTACACAGCTTTTAATTTATTGTTCTTAACGTGCATCTCTGAAGCAAAAGATGTTGTCCCGTCTGTAGTCTCTGTTGTGATTTTTGTTTCCCCCCACGCCGCCATGTACACCTTTGCTCCTATTCCTGCAAATCCTATACCGCTTCCCTTAGATTTGCTGGACCGTGCAATCACATGATAATCATCAAATTGTTGCTTGTTCATCGGTGGTCCGTTATTGTGAAATGAAATAACCCCTACACCATCACTTGTTTTGTATAGTTTTATATCAATTTCAGATGATCTGACATCTATTGCATTTGCTATAGCTTCAGTTACAACCATCTCGCTGTGGTTGTTATACGCGTCTAAGAAATCTTCAAGCGCGTGAAGAATATCTATTTTCATGTCGAACTCTTTTCCGACAGAGCTCATATCCTAATTTCCATATTCATAAATTAATAATTTCTTAAAGAAAAAGATTTTGGTTTATTGTCCTTTTTTATTTTTCTAAAAGCACAAGACAGCTCAGACAAATGCCTTTCAATCATCTTTCAGATATAACTCTGATTCTTCATCGCGTCTGACAAGTTTTCATCTGCGTGCTTTAAAACTTAGATTCTATTTTGATTCTGCGTATATTGTGCCGTAATCTTTCTCGCTGATGTGAATTACGCCACCCTGCATTGATAGCCCCCACTGCTCCTTGTTGCCGATAAACTCAAGTTTGCTGATGAGGGGTTTTATCATGACGGATTTTTTCCAAATTGATACGTTGCCTAGTTCTACTGTGTAGTCAATTCCGCCCTCTTCGCCTTTGATTGCAGATGCTGTCTCTGCTGTTCCGAGGCAGACTTTGTTGCCCTCACCTGCTTTGTAGAAAATCACTTTGTCGCCTGGCTGGATCTTTTTTCTATTCACCGTGTAGCTGTACACCGGCCACTCTTTCTTCTTGATTCTGCGGTTGAGCTCATCGTCAGTATTTTTTATTACAAAAATCCAAAAGTTCTTTGCCAACACAGGAGCTAGCGTATTTTCGATATATCCGTGTTATCAAACTGATTTATTTTTTATTGTGCTACATTCTAGCGACGTCTTTTTAGGTATGACGTTGTGACAACATGTGTGACCAGTCTCACGTTTTACGGGGGAGTAAACGAAATTGGCGGAAACAAAATTCTTCTTCAGGACAAGGACACAAAAGTTTTTTTAGATTTTGGCAAATCGTTTTCTCGAAGGGCTGCATACTTTGAGGAGTTTCTCAACCCGAGAACTTCAAACGGAATAGTTGACTTTCTTTCGATGGGGCTGGTTCCTGACATCAAAGGAGTTTACCGCGATGATCTCATGGTGATGGCCGGACGAAAGCCAGAGGAGCCAGACATTGATGCAGTGCTGCTGACACACGCCCACGCTGATCACGCTGATTACATTTCGTTTCTTCACGAGGACATTCCGATCCACATGGGCTCTGCGTGTCACCTCATACTCAAAGCTCTAGCAGAGCGTTCATCGAGAACTATTGAGAGAGAAATTTTAGATTACAAGCCGAGGCCGTACAGCGTAAAGGATGAACCGATTAAAAGAAAAATAAACGAGTTCAGAACTGGTGACAAGTTCAAAGTTGGCTCTCTGGAGGTGGAGCCGATTCACGTTGATCACTCTGTGCCAGGAGCTTACGGTTTCATCATTTGGACATCAGAAGGTCCGGTTGCGTACACCGGGGACATTAGGTTGCACGGAACTCACTCTGAGATGACAACTGATTTCATAGAGCGAGCAAAGGAGGTGAAACCAATAGCTCTGATTTCTGAAGGAACTAGAATTGCAGATGAGGAGAGAGAAGAATCAGAGCAGCTGGTGTACCAGCAGTCAAAGAAAACAGTTGAGGATACAAAAAACTTGGTGTTTGCAGATTTCAACTTCAAGGACGTTGACAGGCTTATGACGTTTTACAAAATTGCAAAGGAGACCGGAAGGAAGTTTGTGGTGAAGATCAACGATGCTTTTTTTCTGAAGCACCTGTCGCAGGACAAGCACCTCAGCGTTCCAAACATTGATGATGAAGACATCGTCATCTACCTGCCAAAGCGAGGATCTGGCCAGTACTCCGAAAAGGACTACAAGGGAAAGGACAAAGAGTTCATCGATCTACACAACGCTTGGACCGCGGAGCAGATTGCCCAGAGGCCTGACAAAGTTCTCTGCGCCATTGGGTTCTACAGCTTTACTGCGTTAATTGACATGATGCCGAAACCCGGAGCGAGGTACATCCACTCGTCATCGGAGCCGTACAACGAGGAGCAGAAGCTTTCAAAGGAGAGGCAGGACGCTTGGCTGAAGCACTTTGGCATGCAGATGTTCCAGAGTCACTGCTCCGGGCACGCAAGGGGTGGGGACCTTCTCACAGCAGTTTCGGAGATTGATGCGAAGATGCTGTTCCCTGTTCACACGGAGCACCCAGACGCGTACAAGAAAATTGCAAAGGGCATCACAATTGTGGAGGAGGGTGTGAAGTACGACCTCTAGCGATAGAAATATCCGTAACGTGTTTCAAGCAATTAGCGATGTCTGAAACTCTTTTTGGATCCCTTGGAACATCGGAGAGGGTGCTGAAGCTACTCCGATCAACTGAATCTTACGGCGGTCCGCAGTCAGTAGAAGATGTCTGCACAAACCTCAAGATGAAAAAGAAGAACGCTGCATCTATACTGTCAAGGCTCTGCAAGAGAGAAAAAATTGAAAGGATCGGAAAAGGCACCTACAAAATTGCAGGTGACGCAAGGCCTTACAACAAAAGCAAACCGCACTACAAACAATAAATTATTTTTTAGATCTTGGCGATTTCTCGTAAACTACTTTGGTGAGCGATCTAGTTTTTCTCTTGACATTTTTTTCATACTCCAGAACATCAACAAGTGAAACTAGTGAGTAAGGATCGTCTGGTATTCCGTCTGGCAGAATGCTTTTCACATCAAGCAGGTCAAACGTGTCCGGTAGCTTGCTGAGAATTTTTTTCAGCGGTGAGCTTGCTTTTTTTGGGTTACCTAATTTCATCATGTACGGTTCCTGAGATGCGCCGATAATGCAGCATATGTAGTCACCAGATTTGTTTTTGTAGTAGATGTGCGTTGTGTCTGTTCCGTTCTCAGAATCTTTTGAAAGTTTTTGAAAAATTATTTTGAATCCTTTTGGAATGTGATCTTCTACGTCGATGTGCGCATCTGATTTTTTACCTGACTGCACACCGTCAACCCACTTCACAGGGAAGTACAACGGGATCATAAAGTTTGATAGCATCATTTTTTCTTTCGCTCTTTTTTTTGCAAGCGACACGTACTCCTTTCTGATGTCGACGCCGATGTACTTTCTCTTCAAGCTGTTTGCAACTTTCACTGTCTGACCGCTACCGCACATTGGATCCAGAACAACATCTCCGGGCTTTGTGTACATCTGAATCAGCCTCCACGGAATCTGCTCCGGAAAAACAGCAGGGTGCTTTACTGCGTTTGGTGGTACCGGTGTGATGTCCCACACAGAAAGTGCAACCTGCCTCTTCATTGCTCTGTTCAGCGGAACTTTTGGCTCTGTCTCTTTCAGGAGGAACCTCGCTTTCTTTCCCTTCTGTAGCACAATGATGTACTCGTGCATGATGTTTGCTCTGTATCTGGTAGGAACTGGAATTTTTACAAACTGGCCGAACCTGTTTCCTGCACCGCTTCTGCCCGCGGTAACTTTGTTCCATATTATCATGTCGCGAAGGTGCCACCCCTCATCCTCATCTTTCAGGTCCACAAGCTTGGAAACAAGAAGGCTTGGAAGCGGCACCAGTGTTCCCTCTGACAGCTCGTCAGCAATCACTATGCAACAGAACCCCCCTGGCATTGTAACTTTTTTAACTTCAGAAAAAATTTCCTGCATTTCGTTAAGATAATCATCAAGTGTGCCTCCAACGTTTCCTCTGAACTCTTTCCCTTTTCCGGATTTCAAATTTTTTACATGTTGCGAGTAGTTGATTGCATTTCCGTAAGGCGGTGACGTGACAGTCAGCGCTACGCTGTTTAGCTTGATCAATTTAGAAAGAGTTTTGCTGTCAGCACAAACAACATCGTTTAGCACAAATTTTGTTTTCACGTTACTAAATGCATGAAGCGTAAGCTTTAAAGCTGTTTCTATTTTTCATCTATCTATTTTTTCTAAAACCATCTGTGCTACTTCTGAAAGCTTTGTTCCTAACCTCACTGGAACTGCTTCGCCTATCTGAGCTCTGACCTGTGAGCGATTTCCTTTGAACATATAATTATCTGGGAAAGTTTGAAGCCTTGCTCTTTCTCTGTTGGTTAGCATGCTTCTCCCTTTTTCGTAGTGGTAGCTCCATGTTCCTCCACCTCCGTAAGCCATGACAGTGTAAGCAGGTTTCAACGGATGAGATCTTCTGTATATGTTGCTCATCGTTCCCTTCACTTTCCATTTTGTTCCGCTTACAATTAGGTGATTCATGTCTGGTGGGATCCGTAGCATTCTTTCAATTACGGGTGAGCCTTCTTTTGGAATTTCGTTGCTGTTGTCCTCAAAATCTTTTCCTTTCAGGGGTTTTCCGTAGTACTCGAGATCTTCTAGAACTCTTCTGTGCTCCTCAAACGCTTCTTCAACTTCTTTGCGGTCATTGGGTTTGATGCCGTTTGCAAACATGTAGTCTTCCTCAATTTTGAATGTGAGTTTGTCCCACACGTTTTTCTTCCACTTTTTTGACTCTTCAGTTTTAGTTTCCTTTTCAACCCCCTCGTACTCTTTCATTACATCGCGATACTTCTGTGCAAGATTTGGAAGTGTTTCACCTTCGAAGACTTCCATGGCAGTTAGCGGGTATTTGCTTAGTAGCGAGTTTTTTCCTTTGAGAATTGCATTTGATTTTTCAGCAAAAATTTTTCCATCTTCTTTGCTGAACAAATCTTTTCTGACTCCTATTATGATCAGCCTTCTTCTTTTTTGCGGGACTCCGATGTTTGCAGAGTCTACGACATCGTTGAAAATCAGCGAGTAGCTCTCTGCATTGTTTGGACCATTGTTTATGTCGTGTTTGATCTCAGACCATCTGACATGAAGGTTCTCAAAATCCTCGGTGATTGTTTTGTATGCTGCCCCTCCGTTGGAGCTTCTGAGACCAGGAACATTTTCAAAAACAAAAACTTTGGGCTGCGTTCTTGAGAGTGCTCTGATGAAGTGTGAGTACAGCTTTCCGCGAACCATCTTTATCCCAAGCGTTTCTCTGCTGCCTCTTGTGATGGAAAAATCTTGGCATGGAGGTCCGCCAATCACACAGTCTATTTTTTTCAGAGATTGAAAGTCAACCTCAGTTACATCTCCTACAATGTAGCAAGGTGTCTTTGGATTTTTGTTGAACTCTTCAACTGTTAGAATCTTGGCATTGTGATTTAGTGAATACGTTTCAGCAGGAATTGGTAGTATATCGTTAGCAATTTGATTTTCAAATTTTTTTGTTCTTGTAAAGCCTGAATCCAACCCTCCTGCTCCTGAGAACAGTGTTGCAATTTTATACGAGCGGTTTATTTTTTTCATCTTTTACATCGTCCTCCGACATCTCATAATTAGAGGTAGTGCTGATCTAAAATTCGGTGCTGATGTAGATTCTTTTTCCATCCTCAACGAAAACCAAAGTGTCACCGTCTTTCACCTTCATCTTCTTTCGCACTTCTTCTGGCACTGTCACTTGAAATCTCACTGTTACTTTTGAGGACCCTAAAGCTTTGCCCATTTGTGGTGATTTGCAGCAATATGCATATTAAGAAAGCCAAGTATACCAAGATTACCAAGATTAAGTTATAATGTTTTACGCTCAGATCTTTCTTGCAAGCTCTTTGATTCTTTCCGATGGTGGTATCTTTACCATTGACTCTATGTTTCTTTTAGGGTACGATAAGTCATCCCTGTCTTTTGATGCAACTTTTGCGCCGACTTTAATGCGGTGGACTTTTTTACCCTCCAAGTGATATTCACCAAGCCACTTATTTTTTACAACGACGTCAGATTTGCAATCTATGAAAATAGTTTTCAGCTCCGTTTTAGTTTTCACCCCATCTACTTTTCTCCAGCTGTTTTTTGTTTCTTCATAAGCTTGAAAATCTCCGTGACATTCCAGTGTACCGAACTGGTGAGGGAACGGGACAGAATTGTTAATGCCATTTGTTGGGAGATCGCATTTACCATCTTTAACATTTAGACTTAAACGTTTGAAGTTCTTCTTTACATTTCCACTTGCATCGTAAGGCTTTGTGCCCTCTTGAAATATTTCCGGTGATGGCCAAGGTTCTCCTGATGGAAAAACTTTACCGTTATCAGCAAGTTCTTTCCCAGTAATTACGTAATCTATGTTAACCGAAAAATTTGATGCATCCTCAAAAAAATTAAATAGATCACCGAGAGATTTTTTAGACTTTAAAAAAATTCCAAGCAAATCGTTCTCTCTCTTGTTTTCATTTGCTCCTTCGTCCTCTTCACTTTTTTCTAAAATAGTTCCTTCTTTACTTCTGAGAGATGCATAGATGATGTAGATGTTCTCTTCATCATTTCCTACAAACTTTTTCATATCTTCAAACTGTGTTGTGTAAAGACCTACCCACTCAAAATTTTTTGGACTGTTCTTTACTTCAACAAAGCACTTTGGCTTTCTCTTCACTCCGTTCTCTACAATTTCCACAACATCTGGTTGTCCGTATTCAAACACGCTACGTATTTCCATATCTGGCGAAAATTCTTTTAATTTTTCGTGCTGTTTTAAAATTTCATTAACTCCAAGCTCAATTACTTTTCCAACAATGTTTGCGTCTATTATTGCACCCAGCCCTCTGTTTTGACTGGATGTTCTACCGCGTGTAACCTTGTCAGGATTTTGGTAGTATTTCACGCCAAACTCAAATGCCTCCTCCAGCATTTCAGATGTCAGCGCAGTTTTAAGGCTCACGAATGTACAATTTCAAATCAAGATTTAATCAGCGCCAAGTAAACCATGATTTCCAAGATATCCATGAAAAAGAAATCCAAATTAGCAGAGATGATAAAAAACAATTACTTGAAAAGCCTCCACAGTCTTAAACAAAAAAAATTTTCTAAGATTCTTTTGAAATGGAGAGGACAAAATAACTTTGATTCTTTGTATCCATGGCGTAACTCAAAAAACAGATACTATGTTCTCCTGTCTGAAATTCTGCTGAAAAAAACCACGCGGAAGCAAGTTGCTAGCGAGTGGAGCAACATAACTTCCCGCTGTAATGATTTTAATGATCTTCAAAATATAGATTTGAGAAAACTGAAAAAGGTACTCAAGCCGTTAGGTTTGGAACACACGCGTTCTAAGCACCTGAAGGATCTTTCAAAAAAAATTCTTGCTGACTTTAACGGCAAAGTCCCTGGAACAAAAAAAGAACTGCTGTCGCTTCCCGGAGTGGGCCCGTACACTGCAAATGCTGTTCTGTGCTTTGCGTTTGGACACGATGTTTCAATGCTTGACGTGAATATACTGCGAGTTATCAAGAGAGTTTTTTCATTGGATGAAAAGAACTCCAGAGAAGCAATTGATATGCATCTGTGGGAGTTTGCTGAAAAACTTCCGCCTGCAGGAAAAGGAAAAGAGTTTAACTACGCTATACTGGACTTTGCATCAGAAGTATGCACTGCAAAAAATCCTAAATGCAGTGAGTGCCCTGTGAACAAAATTTGTAACTTTGTAAACTAGCTTTTCATAAGCTCAACGAAGTACTCTTCCCAAATATCTTCTATGGCTCCACCGGATTCGTTCAGTCTGTTCATTGCGTCCACAAAAGCATCATCTGAGAATTTTTGAAGTTCTATCTCTGCTCTAAGCGTCACTCTGAAATTTTCTCCATCATCTTCAACTTCAAAAAAATCTAAATCTGATACTCCTGTTGCTCTGCTGATCTTTTCTTTTAGCTCATCTCTTTTTTCTGGCATCTGCTGAAAGAACTTTGTTCTCCTGTTCCCTCCAAGAATAATTCCAGATGCACAGCAAATTACCCCCGATCCCTTCATCTTAAACACCTCTTCGCTCTCTGCCTCAATTCCAGGAGGTCTTAAAAAAAGTCTAAATTCATCATCACGCATAGGTGATTCCCTTACACCGTATCCGTTGCTCTCAAGCATTTCTATGATGGTTTTTTTGGTATCAATAGGTGACACGCTGTAACGTGATAAAGCAGTACGATAATTAGCATTTGTGTTTTTTAAAAATTTATTCAGCAAACATTGCACGTGTTATGTGGCGCTTAGTTGGTCGTTATCATTACTTACTGTCTTTTAGTATGAAATCTCAAAAAACTAAACTGGCAATTCACTAACCAATTAATCAACCGCTCTATCTATATGAAATTTGATTAGTGATTAATTGATTAGAAATTTTGTATCTAAATTATAAATTTTTTTATTAAAATTTAATCAAAAATTAATCAAATCAAGACATTTTTAAATTGAAACTGTTCGTGTATACTCTAAACTTTTTTCAAGTTCCCTGTTTCTGATCATCTCTTCATAAAAATTTTCAGTGTTTTTGTATTTGGATAATACGTCTGGAGTTATAGGAGGTTTAGAAAACGATTCGTATAGTGCAATTTTGGGTGCTCTGGAATCTTTTAAAACTTTCATGACTCCTGGAAGCTCATTTGCCCAATCTAATACCCAAACACCATTATCGACTCCTTTTTTATGAGGAATATCATATTTTCTATACCATCCTGATCCGTTTCCATTCGTTACATAACTATCAATAAGAAATCCTGCACTTGGAGTTAGAGAAATTCCCATCCAATCATAATGTTCATACCATTTAGCAGCTTCATCTATTGCAGGTCCAATGATCATTGAACCTGAAGAATAAAACTCCCCCACACTAATTGCTCCTCTAAGATAAATTTTCTCTAATAGTGAATGACAAAAAGGATATGTTAGATGTGTTGCCATAAATGATAAAATATTTGCAGTGTCATCGCCCTCATATTCTATTATCAATGTATCTGAAAAAGAATGAATCTTAATGGAAATCTTGTTTGTAGGGATTTGAGAAATATCTTCTCTTAAAATTTCAAAATCTTCTATTATTGATTTCCATATTTTAATAACCTCATCTGTTTTCTGCCTTGCCCATATTCCTTTCACTCCTAAAATATCTATAAGCGCAATTGCTCCATGTTTTAACTTACCATCATGTGTTGACATTGTTTAATCGTCTGAAAAATGATAAACAGTGTTCATATATTTATTCAGCTGATATTTTAGCCGTCTTTGATTACCAATTTACTCAATACTGATATATAGAAATCATAATTTTCAAAGTAAGTTGGATTTTAAAGAGCAGGATGTTCTCAAAAAATTAAAAAAGGAAATGGATGGAGTTTTTAAAGAACCCACATTTCAATACCTGTTATTGACTTACGGTGATTGGAAAATACGAAATAAACTAAAAGGTTATCACAGAAATAAAATAATCAAAAATAACAATCCAGAAGTGGTCACAACGTTAACTAAATCTGCTTTTAAAGCTTGGTGTATTCATCTAGATAACAAGAAAAAAATATGAATCTCAATCAACTTGATCAAACTTTTGAGAAACTGCTTAGAGTTAATTCTATATCGGATCTTTATAACTTTCTTAAAAATGAAAAAACAAATAGACCGTATGTTAGAAAACGAAACCAAATAGGAAAAATTCGTATTGGTCGTGGATGGAGTAAAAAAGAACTGATATCTGCAGGATTGGCCGTAGGTCGCAAGAGAAAGTTTGGTCAATATGATTGTCGCAGAACATCATGTCATGATGTAAATGTTGAAATATTGAAAGAGATAGTTGACATTTCAGAGCCTTAAAACTTATCCTGTTTCTTTTTCCATCTGTTCCATAAATTGTTAAAGTATATTGGCTCACGTTCCTCGTAGCCCATGTTTGGAATTTCTCCATCAGTTTGCATCTGGACTAGTTCGTCTTTGATCTGCTTGAATGACTTTCCTTCTGTCTCGTGCATGTGATCAATTTTTTTTAAAATAGTTTCTTTGATCTTTCTTTTTTGATGTGAATTGGTTGTTGTACTCTGCTCTTTGGGAGCCTTTTTTGTATTGATTCTCCAAGTGATGCCAGTGTCCTTCTGAAAATCTTCAAGCGATGTCTTGTGGTGAAACGATGGCATGTCGAACCTCCACCTTGCAACTTCCCCGTTGATAAAAGTCAGATACCCGATGTTGTCTGGCATGTCGTCAACTCTTGGACGTCTGTCATTCAGATACTTTCTGATCTTGGGATGTTTCTCAAACCTCCACACCTCATCAGGTCTCTCGATATGCTTTCCTGCCTTTCGAAGTAGCCCAATTCTGTCTCGCTCTATTTTATCAAAAAGCCATCCCCAATCTGAGCCTAGAATGTTCCTTGATGCACGTTTTATCACCACAATGTTTGCCTGGTAGCGAACTCCTGCATAGAGGTCTTCAGGATTTTGGTAGTCTCCCAAAAACCAAGTCTTCATGTGCCTTGCCTCCGGAATAAAGTCGTAAATTGCTTTTTTCGATTTGCTAGATTCTCTCTCCCCTGATAATCTTGATGACGGTGCAACTGATCTCAACTCGTTAATCACAATTGCAATTTTATGCCACGATTTTTGCTGCTTGGTCCAGTGCTTTCTTGCTTTCCCAACATCTGATTCGGATAAAGGAGAGAATAATCCTGATTTGTTCATCAAGTATGGGATCATTCGTATGATTTCAGCTAGAGTGTCGAATTTGTCATTTGCATACTCAAAGATTGCAGGATTCATCACAACAATTCTTTTTTGCTCTCTCGCTTGTACTACAATTTCAGTAAATTGCTTTTGAAAAACTTCCTTTCTTGTTGCATTAGTTGGCGGTGTTATTGTTTTTACAACTATCTTTGGTATTGGAGCAAACTGTTTTGGCTTTTTCAATTTTTGCTGTACTAGTAATTGTTTTTCATCTCTAGTAATTTCTAGCAAGTACTTGCTGTACTCTTTGAGATCTTTCCAGTACTGCTCATTAAATCTATCCAGCGATTCTTGATCAATCTCAATGTAATCTGGAACAATCCATACTATTGGATATGATTTGTGACAATTGCAGTGTAATACATCCCCTTTTAGAAAATCCTTTCCTAATTCTTCTAATTTTACGTGTTCTCCAGCAACAGAAATTAATTTGTTATTTTTTATAATTTCAATATAATATGCAAACTCTTTTTCAAACATTCTATTTTGCTCTGCCCATTTTTTTAAAGGAATTTTATTTTCAAAGGCTTTAAGGATTAGTTTCATCTTGTCGTACTTTTCTTTACAGTCTTTGTTTACTGCCCAGTAAAGATTCTCAAAGCTTCTTGCCCCCCAGATGTGCCAAATGTTAATTCCTTCTTTGTACAGCTCTTCGGCAGTTTTATCCACTGCAACTCCTTTTCCAGCACCTCGCATTCCCTGAAAAAGAATTACCTGAGGCTCGTTTGTTTTCAACCATCCATCATCCATGAATTTTTGAGGCTTTTTTGACCTGAAACTAGGTGTAAAATCAACATTTTCAACCATTTATTCTCTAGATGATCCAAATTTGAAAAACCCAATGTCTGAGTATTATCTAGTGTAATCGTGTTTTGAAAATACCTCAAAAATATATCAAAATAATAAAAAACACCGTAAAAATGGCACTGTTTGATTAATCGTGTCTTGTTCTTCCTTTGATGGCTAATTAGACCTCATTATTGTCTAATCACTCAACACGAAATCTCGATTTTTAGGATAAACAATTTCTAATTCATCATTATCCCCAATTTCCATTTTTAACCATGTTTCTAATTCATCAGATGTAAATTCTATTTTATCAAACTGAATACTCTCAAATTTTTTTCCTGTAGGAAAATATTCAAATTCCTTTGACTTTGTTTTTTCACGAGAAATAAATCCATTGGATAATAATTGATTTATCAATTCTCTTGTACGATTCTGACTCAAATGTGTTACTTTAGTTAATTCTTTTATTGTTATGCCATCATCATTTGTTTTTGAATCATCTAATGTTGTATTTTGTACAGATATGGAATTATCTGACATTTTTTGTCTGTATAGAGCAATAAATTTTTCATAAATATCCATAGATGATTTATTAATTTTATTTATGGTCTGAGTAATTGCAGATCCTGCAATTTGTATTGCTTCTTGAAAGTCTGCAGGCTCTGCAATTATGGTGTATGTGTATAATTTTTCTGTTTTTCCAAATGAATCTACAACAAATTCTTCCCCCTTTTTATTTCTAATACACATTCTGTTTGTAACGTGCATGAATGCAACAACACATGTTAGATTAAGAATTTTAGGTAAATCACGTCGAATTGTAATATCAGTTATTGGAATTTTTGATTCTAATTTTAAACCAAAAGGAATTACTATGTCTCTTATTTGTTTTGCATGTTGCTTGAAAGTTTTTGCTAATTTTTTAAGTTCGCTTAATTCAGTAGTCCAATTGTTGTTTACTGCAAGTTGTCCATACGAATTAAAAATATGTGATATGATATTTTTTGTTTGTAATTCTGATTCGTCAACTTGCATTAGTAAGGTTCTGTTGATAGTTTCAGGATCTATGTTGTAGTTAGTTGAAGTTGAAATAAATACTGGTATTCCAGTAACCTGGAGAGTTTTAGGAAAGTTCTTTCCTCTATCATCTTTTTCTACTACTCCTATTTTGAGTACTCCTTCTGTCAACAAAAATTTTAGATTGGCAATGCTAACCTGTTTTTTGTCATTTGTACGCTCAATTTGCTCCATTTTGAGAATTTTTCCATTCATAATCATCTCTTGCCTATTGAGAAAGGCAGGCGTATAATCAGTAAAATCTATGACATCATCCTGAAATGGCATTAGAACTGTGTTTACGAGATTTGATTTTCCAGCACTTGATTGACTAGTGATTATAGCTGATAATCTATTTCTTCTAGGTAAATCTTTTGAGATGCATGCAAGACATAAAAGTTTGATATTATTGTCCTCTCCAATAATTCTTGCTCTATACCCATTAACCATCTCATCTAAAATATTTGGATTGTCTAAATCATAATTTTTAATCTTGTTAGTCATTTTGTTCATTATTATTTTTTATTTGTTGAATTTCTTCTGACAAGTACTGTAATTTACGTAAAATACTTTTTTGTATCTCTTCATAATGTGACATCTTTTTTTTAATTTCTGATGATCTATGATGGTGTAGTTGTAAACATGATTCATCCTCAAACCATTTTGTAACCCCATTTACTTTACTGTAGTAAATAGTCATATCACAAAAATTACATTTTTTTGAATACATCAATTGTTTCTCTCCAAAGTAATAATTTTTAAAATATTTTTATTAAATGGCATTTTATTGAAATGTTTTATGCATACATATACCGCATAATTTTTTGACGGCTTTCCGTTAAAGTAAATCAAATATTTTGATTTATCTGTGCAACACCTACCAACTAAAAAATCCTCTTCATTCATTTTCCCACCATTTTTAATTTTTTAACATCCTCGATATCTTCAATTGATCTTTGTTGTTGTAACGCAAGTGAAATTTTTTCCAAAATCTGAATTGTATTTTCTATTGATGGAAATTCATTTTCATCAATTCTATGTACCTGATGTAGATGTCGCCAAACATTTTCAGGTGACTTGAAAAGTTTTGAAAAACCTGTGCTTTTTAGACACTTGGGGCATTTGATTCTGCACCTTGTTTTATCTGTTCTACACCGTAAATAATTGGTTTTTTTACTTGTTTATGCGTAGAATTGCTATTGATCATATATTGTATTTACAGGAATTATAAATATAGTGGATGGATAATCCACTAGTGGATGGTTCGGAGATTAAACTATGGGAGAAATAACTTGGATGAGAGCGTAGACGATGTAATAGAATCATTCCTTAATCATATGGAATTTCCCCAAACTTTTGGTGATATTCAGAACCATCTGAAAAAAAGAAAAATTCAATACAAAAATTCCGAGAATGATCGATCAGGCCTTTCTCATACGTTAAACAGAATGATAAAAAAAAATAGGATTAAAAAAATTCCAAGAGATCCATCAAGCAAAAAACCGCGATACGTCTCACTTGAAAAATCCACTTTTGATGCAAGTTTTGATGGATTTATCATGAGGACAGAATATACTGCATTCTTGTACAAACCATTACCATACATGCGAGGAGATAGTGATATTGAAAATATTTTCAAAAGAAAAAGCCCACTAAACTATAAAGAAAAAAAAATTCAAAAACTAATCACGTTTTTAGGTATTCAGATCCTGTATTCTGTAATTACAAGCTATGAGAGACCTGTTAACCGAATTTCATCTAAAAAAATTAATAAAAAAAATCATGAAATGTGGTTAAAAAATGCTTTATCATTACACGATCCATTAGAACCGATTGGAGATATTGTTTCAGATTTATTATTAGAGGAATCTACTACAAATTTAAAAAAATTAATCAAGAAAATGTATCCTCATATAGCCGGACGTCTGGAATCTGCAGAAGATGGACTGGATGAATTAAAGAATGTTTTGAGAAATGGCTATTTGACAAGACCTGATTATGCTGTTAGAATGAGGGATTAATTGGGTATTTTTATTTGAAATTCAAATATGTTCTATGGGTAAAAAATTCAGCATTGTACTTCAAAAACCAAAATGTGTTAAATGCGGTTGTAGATTACAAGTAGATAAATCCGAAACTAACTACAACTCAGGTAAAATTGTAGCCTACTGTTTTAAACGAAAAAATCACGATGGATTTGTTTTAAAGTTTAAAATTTCATCAATGATGGTAAATACTCCTACTGCAGATTATGTTTTAAAAGTTGATCAAGAAAAATCGAAATTTATATAAAAATAATTTTTACGCACATAGAATTAGAAAAATAGTTTTCCGTTTAGGTTAGTTTTTTTAACATCGACAATGATATTCATATCTTACTTTCATAAAATATGGAAATTAATTATGATGCAATTGAATATGATTCAGAACATGAATGTAATAAGCCTAAATTTGAATTAAACAACCCTGAAATATTTACAAAAACAAGAAAAATTTTAGGAAATATTATAGTAAATAGAATGAAAACTAGTGGGGGTACTGATATTGATTGGTTAATTGAACATAATGGGCATTTTATTATTTGGGAGATTCGAACATTTAATGATGATATAGTTACTATATCCAAGGCACAAATGAATATGTTTCAAATTTTATTCAAACAACTAAAAAGTTGTGATTTCTTTTTTATTGCACATGATGATATAGATTTTAAAAATCCAAAGGATTCTGTATGGATTTTTTCTAACCGAGAATGGGAAAGAACCCTAAAAGAAAAATGTGAAAGTAATACAACAAATTCTAACAAATATGTTATTCATCGGTCCATATTGAAAAAAATTGATGTTAAAATTTTACGTGATATGATTGATGCGTCATGGGCTACTGTAATTAGGTAGTGTGTTTATTTTTATTTCTATTTCAGGAATTTTTTTATAAATTATTGAGAACACTTTTGCATTAAATTCTATGCCACAATCAAGATATGGTGCCAAATACTGAGCCACATTCCTACTTAGAAATCCTAATTCAGACTTATTCGAAGAAAAAACTTTGATGGCGTTTCTATCATATGCGTTATCGTAATCTCGCGATAATACTACAGTTTCTGATTCTTTAATTTTGTTAGCTACAACATATCTATTTTCAAATCTAATACCCGTTATCGATAACGGTGTTTCTATAATTTCTTCAAGTTTTATCTTATTTTTTAATAATGGATTTACTCCATTTCGATTTAATGCATTTGAGATATCTTCTAAAAATGGACTTTTTATTCCGAAATCTTTTTGAAGTGATTCTGAATCAATATTTGAAATCCACTCTATGAATTTTGAATATTCTGATTCATTTGATAAGGAAAGATATTTTGAAGAAATTCTTAGAGCTAATTTTCTAAATGGAATTCCCATCATCATACACCAACTTGCTTCATAGGTAGGAACACCGTATTTCACCATACTTGATAAGTAACGCATTTCATTTGGAACTTTTTCTTCACTAATATTGAATATCTTTTGAGCAATTTGTAAAAATGATGAAATCCCCCATGGAAGTTTATATCCAAAATACTCTTCAATGAATTTTGCTATTTCTGTTTTATCTTGTGATTTCACTGATGAAATTAATTCATTAATATCATCACCCATAATCCATTTTTTAAGTAGATCTAAAACATCTCCATCAAATGTGCTTATAGGTTCCATTTCTATAATTTCACTAAGTGCATCTAATATCATAGATAAAAATTCTAAATTATTTTCAACACTCGGAGAATTATAAAATTGTTTTATTGTTGAAGAATTTAATTCAATAAAATTTTTTAATACAAGACAACTACTTGATGATAATCCTGTAGATGAAAATACTCCTATAAATTCTGCTGGCACTTCTTGTGAAATTTTTTCAGAAATAGTTTTGAAACCTTGTATTAATAATTTTATTTCAGATGTGTTTTTAGACTGAAAATTCACTAATGATGATTCTATAATTTCATCTATCACTTTATTTAATGAATCAAATCCTCCCTCTTCCATTAATAACGCCAAAACTTCAGCATCTATTTTTTCTCTAAGAGAATTTATGCTTAGACGTTCACCTGCTAAATCATTTAAAATTTGAAATAATGCGCTTCGTACATGTTCTAATTTGTTTCTTTGAGAAAGATAATAAGAATAATCTGCCTGATCTTCTGGTGTGTTTATGATATGAACTGTTGTTCCTTCAGTTTCTTGACCTGCTCTTCCTGCACGTCCTGCAACATTCCAATAATCACTCACAGAAATCATTTCTTGAGTGTTATCCATTCTACGTCTTCTACAAGAATGAATTAGAATTGTTTTTATTGGAAGATTTACTCCCTGCGCCAATGTATTAGTTGAGACAATTACTCTGAATTTTTTATCTCGAAAATCACTTTCTATGCTTCTTCTGAGTATGTCTGGAAGTCGCCCATGATGAATCGCAATTCCATTTTGTAAAAGTTGGGTTATGGGATGATCATTACCTAGCCATTCTTTTGAAATTGTTAATGAGCGAGAATCATTATGTTGAAAATGGCTTGGAAGTTGTTCTTCTATATCCTTTGTAAGTTCTATTCGTTTTAGAAGCAAATTTGCTATTGATAAAACCCAATTCACTTGTGTGGTAAAAACCAATACGGGTCCAAGATCTGAAAATTTATACGCTAATTCAGCTGCAGTCTGAGTTTTTGCAGTGGTAGGAAATACTGTATTTCTATACCTCCCACTCTCTTTGTTCTTAATTCTATATTTTTTATGAGTGATTATCCCAGGTACGAAATTATCAATTAGTTTATTTTCTTTTCTTGGTTCATATCGTAAAAGACCTGTATTTTTCCTAGATGACCATTCAAATCTTGCATGTTGTTGAATTGATGGTCTCCAGTCTGATTTAATTTCATCTTCAGCAGTTCCATTAAACCATAAAAGATATTCTTGTACCGTTTCTTCTGATAAAACAGCAGAAATAAAAATAAATCTTGTGTTGATTAGTTTTCTTTTTAATCGTGTAAGCAATAGTTCTAGCTTTATTCCTCTTTTATCATCATCTATTATATGCCCTTCATCTAAAATGAATAATTTCACATCATCAAGTAATTCTGAATGGGATCTAAGAACTAAATCTAATTTTTCTGGAGTTAAAACAAGAACATCTGCATCTTCGATTAATTTTTTTTCAAATGGATCTTGTTCATAAGTTCCAACAATTGTTGAAACACGAAAACCTAAATCTCCGAATAAATTTAAGAAAGTATCTTCAAGCTCTGATACTAATGCACGATATGGTGCTACATAGATACATTTTTTCCCAGGATTTTTAGCTAACATTTGGACCATTGCAAGCTCAGCTATTCTGGTTTTTCCTGCACTAGTTGGCATCTTGATTACTTTATTTGAATTAGAATTGAATAATCCTGAATCTATTGCATTTTTTTGTGAAGGCCATATCTCAGATATAGACGTACTTTGAAGTAAATCATCTCCTATCCCTCTTGCCAATAATCTTAAGTATCTATCCCAAACTAAGTTTTCTTGTTTAATATCTCCTAAAATTTTCCATGTTGAAGTTTGGATCATGGGTTTAACCAAACTTCTAATTTTTCGTACAAGATTGGAATCTTCTATCATAAATAATTCAGAAAAAAGTTTTTCAGAGTTTGAAAATGATTTCTCTGCTTTTTCTATACTTGATTCATTACCACGAAGAAAATAATCTGTAATATTCTGATATCCATCAGCTAATGAGGCTAATCCTAATTTTCTAATGACCTCAAATTCATTATCTGTCTCTGTAGGTTCTTGCATACATTGTTGACATTGTATTCGAAGTTGTAAGAAATGTCTTTGTAGAAACAGACTAGATAGATAAGATGTAGAATTATCATTTTTCATGATTTTTGAAGCCTTTCGTGCAAGACATGTTGCATTAGCCTGATATCCAGCCAATTGGTAACATACTGCTGAATTCATTAATGCCAATACTGGATCCATTTTTTCATGTAGGCGTGCAAGATTTTCCCAAAGAGTTGCTAACCGTAATGTTGACTGACCAATATTCTTCAGGTGTTCTGGATTTTCTAATGCCATATTTTGAATCATTAAACTAAGTGTAGTTGCATTTCTAATTATGACTGATTCATTATAATTCCAAGCATAAGAAGGCATATCATCTGTAATTTCTTTCAACATCGATTTAGACGTAATTTGTGCAACATCATTTTGGAAATCATCATCTCCTGAAGATGATGCTATTTGCTCAATCCATTTTTTGGGAATACTACTCAATTGGCTTCCATCCTTTTTTTTCATACACTGTTTTTACTACTTTTTCTAGTTCTTCAATTCTTATTAGATCCACCGTTAACTCTGGTGTTGACTTGGTATGAATATCATTTAACTTTGTTAAATAATTTTCATTCCATTTTGCATTATCATATGTTGCTGCGATACGATAGGAATCGTTTGGTTTGTCTTTAATGAGTGTATATTCAATAAATGCTTCTTGTAATGGATGTTTTTCATCAATTAATCTGAGAATTATGAAAGACAATATGTCTGAAAAACCACTCTTTTTTTCTTCCATAAGTTGGCTATGTGCTTCAATAATTTTATTTGAATCTGATGTTGTAGTTAATTTTGATTCTATGAAACTCATTTCTATAATTTTTTGTCCTTCAAGTTTTACTGCAATAATATCACATCTGGGCAAGCTCTGATCTGATGAAATTGCATATCTCCATTTTTTAATTGGAATTACATAGTCAAAAAAGGTCTCTAGGACAGAACTTTCTAACATTTCTCCAAATTTTCCTTTTTTCATATTTGAAGTTCGAGTAAGTCTAGGTGTAATTATGGATTCAAGAATTTTATTCCATCCATATTTTTTTGCAAGCTTTTTGGCAGTATCATACCCAACTGATTCATTAATTATGATCTTGGAAAAAATTTCATTTATGTTTTCTAAATCTCTTGAATTTTTTTCATTAATGTTTACAACGTTGAAACGAAATGTTCCTGATGGTCTTTTTGATACTTCTAACCAAGTCTTTAACATGTAGACATCACAGTATTCTATTCTAAAAACACTATGCTTAATCTAAGCATGTTAAACAGCCTAATCTAAAATAATATCTACTCTTTTTTATACATAATATGAATATCTTATCTTATGTGTTTTCAAACTAATAATTTATTTTCTAATTTTAAGATCTTTAAATCAAGTTTTAAAACATGTATGCATGAACCCCACATCATGTCTCATATCATTTTCTAAACTTTTAAGGTTCATGCCTAACCATGTACTGACAATATCCAAACAATCCTGATTGCTCAGTTAAGATATTCCGCTCCAACCTAATCTAGGCATAAGCCCCAGAAATCATATCTTTTTGCTTCCCAAAATCACCCTAAAACAGAAGAATCGTGTTAAACAAAACATAATTAAAATAATTCAAACAAATTACTGAGGATTAAAAAATGTCAGATATTGAATTTTTAATTGATGAAAATATTTTAGGTTTGGATAGATTTCTGGATGGCTACGAGATAAAATATCGCAAAATTGGCGATCCTGATTGTCCTAAACGCGGATCTAAGGATCCAGAAGTAGCAAAATTTGCTCAAAAGAACAAACTTGTGGTTCTTACAAATGATGACAAGCTCACCAAACAATGTGACTTATTAGATGTCGAATATCTTTTCATGGATTTAAGAGATTTTGCTAAAAAAGTTAACGAGTACTCAAAATCACATTAAACATCTATTCTGTTGTTTCTTTAAATTAATAAAACAAATCATCTGTAGTTTTGACTCATGATATTTTACTCAATCTAAGTTACGTGCATTCTCTCAAATCGTTTCTGTACTTGTAGGAATAATGCTGTCTCTGATCATATCTTTTTGTATCAATCTCTTTACTTCCTCACGTAACGACATCACTTCGTTCTGAAGCACCTGCACATTTGCACTTTTCTTCATGTTGTTTGAAATGTTGGAAAACACATTGATCTTCGATGATGCTTTTTTGAACTCCTCTCTGATGTTTTCTGGAAATAATTCCACCTGCTTTTCATACGAGTCTTTGGGTCTGTGGCCTATGCAGTGGTCTGCAACATCTATCCTGCATCCAGAATCAATTAGGATTGATTTTAAGAGATCCCGTAACTCATGAGAGTCCTTCTCGTACTTTTCTCTGAGGCTATAGCTCTGAAGCTTTCTCTGAATTCCAGCAGTTTTTGCCATTCTCTGAAACGTTCTCCTCATTCCTTGAATGGATACTGGTTCTCCTTTTGGATTTACAAACAACGGCTCTCCTTCCTGAAGTTTTCCTGTCTTGTTTATTCTGATATCCAAGTGATTTTGAATTGCAGTTACTGCGTCTCTGTCCAAAAATCCAAGATGGGAAAAACCTGTCTTGATTCTAGTCAGCCTTATTGGAACCGGGCATTTATCCAAATCCCACTTTGTGTGAATGTCAGTTCCAAACCACTTTACCATCTGCTCCCATGCTTGAAAGTTGAATCTGTCTACAAACGTAGAGGTATCTAATCCTCTGTGAAACTTGCACAGGATCATTGCCTTTTGTGCCGGAGTTGGCCTTCCAACTGTTAGCATTTTGAGTAAATCATCTAGGTCTAAGTTTGGCTGATCATCTTCTTGGTCAGTTACCTTGTGAGTTGATTTGGAATCAAATCTAAAATTAATTGGAGAATCGTTTTTCTCAAAGTATGCCTTTATTGCGCACTGCTCTGAAGTTACGGTGCTTGCCCTCTTGTCTTTGTTTTTTGGATCTAAAAGATAACTCTTGATTACTTTTGCAAAGTCCTGCTCTGAGTTATGCGATTCAATGTACAGTTTGTAAAATGATTCCAATCCTTCCAGCTTGATTTTGGTCTTTTGTCTTTGAAAAGAATCAGAGGACACTTGCCGCAGTTGAGAGTATTCAAATTCTTTTCCCTGCAGCCAGTTTGAAAATCTCCATAAAGCATATGTGTAGTTTTTTTGAGTTGATGAAAGTCCTAGTTCTTTGATGTTTTTGAGCTTTGATCCTCTCAGCTGTCTGATAAAATATGCAACCGTTTCCTGCTTGCAAAACTCTTCAAAATTCGTAGATTTTGGTGGAATGTTTTTTAGAACTCCTATCTTCTCCCCGGTTCCAAATGTCAGGCAAACCAACCTCTGGTAGAGATTCAGTGATTTGAATTTAGTTTTGTTTTCATCTAGGAACTGCTTCTGCGTTAGAATTTGACCTTTTTTTAAAACAGACAGGCACTCTGCTTCTTTTGCATTTATTGGAACTGTGTATTCTTGTGAATAATCAAACTCTTGGATTACTTTGTATACTTTGTCTCTTGGCACGGGTAATCTGTCATTTACAATATAAAAAAGCCAAGGTATTGACCGACTATAAACTCC
>NZ_AHJG01000095.1:0-2796 GCF_000241145.1 Candidatus Nitrosarchaeum limnium BG20
CCAACAGATATTCCTAGAATCTTCTTATCCACAAATAATTGAGATTAGAAAGGAGTAATAAAAGATGACTTATTTTTAGTAATTATTAGTAAAAAAATAATTTTATTTATTAACTTTTTAATGAAAAAGTAGAAAATGGGTTTACCCGGAGGTACAACCGCTGTATCCACATTCTATGCAGATACTACATCCTTCTACAAATACAAGATTGTTTTTACAAGTTGGACATAGTCTATCTTCATCTACTTCTTGTCTTGTTGGTTCGGATGTAATTTCTTCATCATGGAATTTTAGTTCAAGTGAATCATGTACATGTGATTTGATGTATGGATTTGAAATCATCGTTGTTACGTATTTTGTAACGTGTTCACTTGGTCTAACTTCGAATGATTTTTGTGCATTTTCACTTGTCATGTGAAGTACTTGTTTATGTCTAGAACCATCACGGTATACAGTGATTCCTTTTAGTCCCAATTCGTGAGCAAGTAGATATGCAGATTTTACGTCTTCTGCAGTCACATCATATGGCATGTTAATTGTCTTGGCAATTGCATTACCAATCCAGTCTTGCCATACACCTTGAGCCATGAGATGATCAGCCCAGTGAATATCCATGGCAGTGACATAGACGTCTTGCATCCATTGTGGAATTTCAGGAATTCCTTTAAGGGATCCATAGTTGTCTGCGATTTTTGCCAATAATTCATCGCTGTATAGACCATGTTCTTTGAGTACTTCTTCAACAATTTTGTTGGTATAGAAGAATCTGCCTACAGTTACTCTTTTTTCAAACACTAGAGCAAATGCTGGTTCCATACCATTTGAGCAATCAGCAATCATAGATAGTGTTCCTGTTGGAGCTACTGTAGTAGTCAAGACATTTCTTATTCCATGCTTCTTAATTTTCTCAATTAGTGCATCCCATTCATAACAATGAGATTCTTTTGGTTTCTCATAGTATCCTGCGATTGGAATTTTTCCTTCTGGATATTCTGTCTTTGAGCAAAGTGGGAATTCACCTCTTGATTTTGCAAGTGCTACGCTTTCCTCCATTGAATAATATGTTAGTGCTTCAGAAAGTTTTGATTGTAGGTCATATCCTTCTTTGGAATTGTATGGAATCTTTAGTTTGTATAATAGATCTGCAACACCCATTACACCCAATCCAATTCTTCTAGAATCTTTTGATGCAATATCAATTTCTTTTACTGGATAATGATTCACATCAATGATGTTATCTAAGAATCTGGTTGTCTTTCTAATTGTTTCTTCATATCTTTGCCAATCAAATTCGTATTCACCATCTGCTTGTCTTTTTACAAGATTAACCAAGTTGATAGAACCGAGGTTACATGATTCGTATGGATACAAACTCTGTTCACCACAAGGATTTGTAGCTCTGAGTGGAGCTTGTCTTGCTTTGGCAAATACATTGTATTTGTTAATTTGATCAAAGAAGATCAATCCAGGTTCTGCACTCTTCCAGGCAGATAGAGCAATCAAATCAATTAGTTGGTGTGCATTGATTTCTTTTACTGGTTTTCTGTCACGTGGACTACGTAACATGTACTTACCATCTTCAGTATTTACAAGTGCATTCCAAAAGTCTTCCCAAATACCTACACTGACGTTAAAGTTTTCTAGAACACCAGGCTCGGTTTTGTTTGTAATGAATTTTTCAACATCTGGATGCCAGGCTTCAATGATTCCCATGTTAGCACCTCTTCTTTTTCCTCCTTGTTTTACAACTTCAGTTACTGTATTGATGATGTTCATAAAAGATACAGGGCCTGATGCTACACCAGATGTAGATGCAACAATATCCCCTTCTTCACGAAGATCAGAGTAGTTGATTCCAACTCCACCGCCAGATTTGAAAATTAGTGCTGCATCAGAAGTTGATTTCATGATTTGTTCCATGTCATCTGGCATGCCAAGAACAAAGCATGCAGATAGTTGACCGAGTCTGCCACCAGCATTCATCATAGTTGGTGAATTTGGCAAAAAGTCTTGTGCTGTCATCAAATCAAAGTATTCTGTGATCTTGTCTGCATAACTATCGAATTTTTTGGCTGCAATTAATGTGAGCAAATCTTTAAAGCTGACTTTCATCTGGCCTTTACTTGCAAGTGTCACATAGTGATTGATCAATGATCTGAAATGCCATTTGTTGAGGAAATAGTCTCCAATCTTGAATTTGTAATCAAAATTGTCTAGTTTCTCAAGATATGAACGTGCTTCATCAGTACTTTGTGAGATGTTTCCAGATTTATCAAATACTTGTGCGTCATATAGAATATCACCGATTCCAACTAGAATTGCTACTCTTTCAAACATCTGAGTAGGAGATTCAGTGATTTCATTTTTATTATTTCTAAATAGATATCGAGATGCCAATACTCTCAAACAATTTAGATCAAATTCCTTAGATACAGAATCTAGTGATTTTGCGTTTAAGACTTTCATCTTTTCGTCTCTTAATTTTCTTCGTTCATGTCTGTAAACGATGTATGCCTTTGCAATGTCGCTGTTACCAGAATCGATAAGGGTTGATTCTACGATATCCTGAATATCCTCTACACTGGGAGCTCTAGAATTTGTGAATCCCTGTTCGACTAGTTTTTGTACAACTTTGTTTGCCAAATGATCGGCCAGCACACGATCGGCTTTAGATGTGGCTGCCAACGCTTTGAATATAGCGTTTGAAATTTTATTTTGATTGAAAGCCGTTACTGCGCCACTGCGCTTACGGATCTCATTGATGGTACTTTCTATTTGTGATTTATCCAATTATAA
>NZ_AHJG01000094.1:0-4323 GCF_000241145.1 Candidatus Nitrosarchaeum limnium BG20
TTCAGCCGAACAAGGAACTAATTCTAATTCTAATTCTATTTCTAGTACGCTAGTATCATCACATTCTAAGGAAGTTACTGATTCAATAATTCAAGCTGTAGGAAAAATTCTTGATGAATCAGAAGAAAAATATGATGGATTGACTACTGTTGAAAAAGCTATAAAGAATGCACAAAAAGAATCCAAAAAAGGGGAATTGGTAGCAAAAGTTCTATTTAGTGTGGCTAAAAAGAACTTAGATAAAGAATTCAATGAAAAAACATTTGATCCTATTTATCAAAAGCAATTATCCATTCTTAATAAACAACTAGAAGAAAATACTCAAAAAGTAAAAATGGCTTATTTTGATAATGTTTTAAAAGTAAATCCAGGCTTCACTGTTGTTGCAGATAATCTAAAACAAACAGAAGTTCAGGAAAAACATTTGCAGATGGAACAATCAAAAAATCCTGGAATTGTTATTAAAAAAATTGATAAACAAATCAGAGAATTAATGCAAGATGATAACCCATATGAAAATGCATGGAAATACGGTATTGATGTATATAAAAATCAAGTAAGAGTTGTCTTGGAATTATCTAATACAAGTCCTGAAACCATCGAAAAAATTCAAAGTCAATCTGATGTTGAAGTACAGGATGATAATCTCATTCAAATAACAACTGATGTTAAAAACATTCCTAGAATTAATTCATTCCAAGAAGTCGAAACCATAAGACCTGTATCAAAACCATCTTATGATACTGGTGATACTTTTGGTGTTGTAAAATCTCCGTTCTTAAATTCTGATCAAATAATTAAAACACTCGGAGACATGAAATACTCAAACCTAATCCAATTAAGTGCTGATGTATCTGACTTGAATCTCTTAACAAAGGCAGATTTCAAATATCCTATTTCAGAAGGTGTGTATGCAATAAATGCTGATCTTGTTCAGACTTCGGGTATTACTGGCAAGGATGTTAAAGTTGCAGTACTTGATGTCATGTTTGATACAAATAATCCAAAAATATCTGATAATATTATAGATTTTAAATCATTTAGGAATTCTCCTGAAAATTCAATGTTGGAACAATCCGTCACACCTGGAGAGAAAATTAGTCACGGAACTGCAGTAGCAGAAATCATTACTGATGTTGCTCCAAATTCTAAATTATATCTCTATGAAATGAGCACCGATGTTGAATTTGGACGTGCTATTGATGAGGCAATCTCGAATAATGTAGATGTGATTGCAATGGCTGCAGGATGGCCAAATCTCTCAACCGATGGAACTAGTCACATTACTAAAAAAGTTGAAGATGCAGTAAATCATGGGATTTCAGTGATAGTTCCTTCTGGAAACTTTGCTCAAAAACATTGGAAAGGATATTTTTCAGACAATGATCTAAATGCATGGCATGCATTTGCAGAAAATGATGAAGGACTTTCAATTACTGTATCTGAATCACAAACAAAAAACAAGGTACCCATAATGATTTATCTTAATTGGAATGATGGATTAGGTGATTTCTCTGATTTTGATCTAGTTCTAGTAGATCCCTTGGGCAAGATTGTAGATTATTCTGCAAATACTCAAACATCAAAATCTCAAAAGACTGAAAACATCTTCTATGTTCCTCAAATGGCAGGATTGTATACTTTAGGCATTTCATATGCTGGTGCATTCAAATCACTAGATGATGTTCATTCGTATTCCGAATTGGAATTATTTTCAGTTAATAATAATATCGAATATCCTATAGCTGCTAGCAGCGCTGTAGTTCCATCTGACGCAAATGGAGTGATTGTTGTAGGTGCTGTTAGCAACAAAGATGGTGTCTTGGAGTCATTTAGCTCCCAAGGTCCAACAAACAATGGAAAAACTGTTCCTAACGTGGTTGGACCAAATGGTGTCACAACAATAGCCTACAATGGAAATTTGTTTTATGGTACTTCCGCAACAACACCATATGTTGCAGGAATCGCAGCTTTGATGTTAGATGCAAATCCCGATCTTTCACCCTCTCAATTATTAAATGAAATTGAACAACATGCAAAACCAAATCATATGCAACCAAACTATGAAAATGAATATGGTTTTGGAATGGTGGACGCCACTTTTATAGTTGATAAAAATTAATTTTTTATATTCTATAATTTTTAATTAAACGTAATAACATCTAAAATATTTTTTTATTAAAATAATATTTTTATAATGTGTGTAATTGTATTACAAACAAGTCTATACTAATTAGAAATTAAATACTACTGTAATGATGCAGACAACCACAATTGAATATTCTGGAAAACGACTTCTGATCATGATGATTGTTGCAGGTGTGGCATTTTCTGGCATGACTTTTTTCTTGCTCAGTGATGGCATTTTAACATCCTCGTTACTTTCTGAAAAAGATTTCAAAACACTATGTGATACTGGATTGTGTTTTAATCCAATCACTTCAAGTATTCCTACCGGCATATTCATTCAACAAAGCCATGAGTATGATTCTATTACATCTGAGCAAAATTTTGAAAGTTTCTCAAAATTCAGACCTGTTAAAACCTCGATTGCTGATTTTGAACTGACTGATCATTCTGCAATTCTCTATTCTACAAAAGACAGTTTTGTTAGAGAGGGAATTAAGAACTCTAATGAAGGTTCAAATCAAGTATTACGTGTAATGGGTACTGGCCCAACAAATAATAGAGTTTTAGTTGGTTTTGATGAATCGCAAATAGGCACAGTTCTAAAAGAAAAATCACTGGAATCTGCAAAATTGAGAATTTTTGTTGTTGACAATGACAACAGATGGAAAGAAGGACAAACAGTAATGATCCATAGTATAACTGAAAACTGGCAAGAAGGAGTTGGAACAAATGCTCCATTCGCTAATTTTGTTGGAACTCAGAAAGGTGTGACTTGGAATTGCTCTTCAGACGATCAAGATTGCACAAACTGGAACGGTGGAAGTTTTACTGGAACTGTTACTGATTCTGTAGTCATCTCTAATGATGTATCTGGAACATGGATAGAATTCGATGTTACTAAAGACGTCTTGGCTTTCCTAAATGGTTCTCCTAACTACGGTTGGATCATTATGAAAAGTGATGAAGACTCTCCTGGAAGGATAAACATAGCATCTAGAGAGACACTAACAAACACTCCTCAATTAGAATTAATCTTTGCTTAAGCAAAGCCTCTTCTTTATTTTTTAATTTATACATGAATTTTGTATCTGTCAAGCTTAAATTGGGCAATTCTTAGGATTTACTGGGATCGTGGTCTAGCTTGGTATGATTCTGCGTTTGGGACGCAGAGGTCGTGTGTTCAAATCACGCCGATCCCACCATTCATTATCTTATTATCAAATGATATCCTAGTTTTATCGCCGAGCGATGAGGAAGAGTTAGAGTAATGAGTTTGATATGAACTAAAATTAATGGCTCTGAGCTCCGGCATGTTTTTATCAATTATACAGTGAATTGTTTCTATTGAATTTTGAAAAACGTGACATCATTTTGATAGTGGGTCTTTTACTTTTTATGATAGGTTTAATTCCATTTATGGCTCCAATATATGCAGTTTTAATTGCAATAGCAATGTATTTTGGAATAAAATTTTATGTTGGAATTAGGAAAAAGTCTGTTGAAAAAGAGTTGGGTGAGGGAATATGTCTTGAATGTGGTTCTAAAATTTATGATCAAAAATGTCCTAACTGTGATTCTTTAAATGAAAAATTATAAAAAATACGCAAAATAAAATTATCGCTAATCTTTTCTACTAGCAAAAATATTTTTGAAATATTCTTTAAAATCAAATAAATTTTAAGTGAATTTCTTATATGTTTATTTTTAATGGTGCGTATATGGTATCATGAGAGAAGACTATGCAGAGTATACAAAATGCATTGAGTGTAATACTTCATTACTGCGTTGTTATTGCAATTGTCCTAAATGTGGTAAACGAGAAGATTGCACATGTGAACTTTTACCACTAAAGTTAAATTATTTAAAATATTGAAATTTAATTAATCTGATTTATTCTATTAGTTTTAATTTCATTTTTTGTAATTTATTTATTGACTAGTGATAAATCAAATATGGCATCTTGTCTTTGGTATCTGGAATAGGATTTGAGCACTTTCCACATTTTGGTCGTTTTAACTCCACATTCCAATTCGTACAGAATTTCAAGTATGTCTTTGACATTCTTATCTTGGGCCCTTCTAACTGAGACCTACATACTTAGTATAGGGTGATATGATATATCTAATTTCCAAAAAATACGTTATATTTCTATTTGATGAACATATATTCATGTTTTAAAAATTAAAAAAATAC
>NZ_AHJG01000093.1:0-1421 GCF_000241145.1 Candidatus Nitrosarchaeum limnium BG20
AGATTTTACAGATTTATGTTTTTTTTGCCATTTTACGTTTTTTAGCAAGTAACTCTTGAAGTCGTGAATTTACTTTTTCTAGTGCTTTTTTAGCAGATTCCTCAGATCTGATTTTTTGTTCTAATTCTTTAGCAAATTTTTGAGCCGCCTTGTGACTTTCACTCATGGTTTCACGTAAGGTAGGTTTTGCTTTGGTTTGCTTTTGAATTTGAGTACTAATTTTTGATTTAATTTCATTGATTTTAGAAACTTCTTCAGTAATCTTTTTTGCAGTTTTTTCTCGATTTTTTATTTCAAACTCTAATTCTTGGATTTTCTCATTAATTATAGCTAATTTGGATTTAGCAATATTTTCTTCTTCAGGATTTTTAGCAAATTCTAGTTCCTGTTCAGCCTCTACAAGGGCATCTTTTTCACGGATTAGGCGCTCACTTGCGGCTGTAACTAATCTCTGAATGCTTTCTAGTTGAGAGGTCTTTTGAGTTAAAACTCCTGAAACGTCAGTTACATCCTCTTTTTCTGATTCAATTTTTCTATCTATGGAATTTAGACCGGATGAAGATCTTTTTTCAAGGGTTCGTACCTGTTGTAGTTGTCTTTCAGCTTTTTTTCTCAAATTAGCTGCTTTTTGTTTTTTTGTCTTAGTTGAATTACTAATTTTTCTAAAGATGCCAATGATCAAGTAAAAGTAAATCTGTCGGTTAAGTTATGAATATAATCAGGATTTGACTTACCAGTTAAGAAAATTAACATACTTTGATCGCAAAAATGGATTTTTTGAAAAAATATTAGTAGAGACAACTAACAAAACATAATGGAATTTCATCCAAAAGATTTACCAGTATCAAAGACTTACGATCTTAAAGATGTCAAAGATGCATCAGACGCAGTTGAAGACATGGTGAAATTAGGATTTAACAATAGAAAAGAAGGATTCAGAGTACTAATGCCAAAAGAATCAAAACTTGCAAAAAGAATTGGATATACGGTGACAACAGGAGTCACATATGCACTTAGACAAAAAAACGAAGTTAGAGACATAAGATATTGGACATATCATTACGATGAAGAACATTATGCAATTGTTTTGATTAGTAACAAAAGGTTTACAGAATTAGGATTTTGATTTATCGAATATTTTGTATAGTTTTGTTCTTTTTGCCAACACACCAGCTAGCATTACACCAAGTAAGGCACCACCAATTACATCCATCGGGTAATGTTGAAGAACATACACTCTACTTAGAGATACCAATATTGGATAGAGAAACAACAAATATGCCCCTCTTGGAAATCGTTCAGATAATGCATAGCCTATCACTATTGCAAAAATAATAGTTCGTGCTGCATGCCCAGACGGATAAGAAGCATTGAATCCACCTTCACAGAATAAAGCAAATGTGTCACGGCTAATCTTTACC
>NZ_AHJG01000092.1:0-28116 GCF_000241145.1 Candidatus Nitrosarchaeum limnium BG20
GATAAATGATTCAACTAGATTTCTATGATTGATATCAATTACAATATCTTTGAGCAATAAAGAATCAAACAATCTAGAAGTTAATTCAATGATTTCAGCCTCTGATTCTAGTCCAGGTTTTCCATAAATTTCTACATCCCATTGGTGAAAATAGCGATAGCGGCCTTTTTGTGGTTCGTCATATCTAAAGACTCCACCAAATGCGGAGAATTTTGCTGGCAGTCTCATTGATTTTTGTAAAGTTGCATACCTTGTCAAACCCACAGTAAAGTCAAATCGTAATGCAACCTCTCTATCTCCTTTATCTTTAAAATAATATATCTCATCTTTAATTGCAGGTCCTGATTTTGTTTCCAATACAGATAACAACTCAATTGGAGAAGGGTCTACAAAGGAAAATCCGTATAAATTTGATAATTTTTTAAAATGCTCTCTAATATGTTCAATATTTGCATTTTCCTGTTCTTCAAAGTCTTTCATTCCACGCGGTAATTCCAAGATGATTAGTTGTTAGATGGTTCTGATTTAGATATTTCTCTAATAACTATGCAGAACTAGGCAGTTTTTAAAAAAAAGAAAAATTAGTTTGCAGGAACTGCAATACCTTTTTCAATCAACTTGAGTGCGGTGTTTGATTTGAGACACATTGGCATTCCGTTTGATGCTTTCATTACAAGGCTAAATCCTTCACGACATTCAATTTCTTGCATATCAATACCAGCGTTCATTTGAATACGTGGTGAAATCCATGCTAGCTGCATGTCTTTTGCCTTTTCAATGAAATCTGCTCTAAGTTGTTGTTTTTCCTCATCAGTCATTTCAGATGATCTCTCACGGAGTTCTGACTTGAATGCCTTCATATCTGTTAATCTGTCATGAATTGCAGATTTGCGCTCATCAGACATTTTAGATTTGATTGAAGACATGTAATTTTCAAACTTCATTTTGAGTTCGAATCTTTTCTCATCAGTCAAATCACCATGTTTTTCTATGTATTTCATCTTAATTTCATCCAATCTTTCATCAGAGACATCATACTTGTTAATGATCATAGATTTGAGACGTGGTGACATATCAGACATCATTTTATCGTGAATTTTATCCATCATTTTGTCTTTCATCTCATCATGACTTTCATTTTTGTATTTTTCTCTCTCTTGTGGTGTCATTGCACATAATTTTGAGATTTTATCGAGTACTTGAGAATCAACAATTTCTAATGCACGATCAGATTCAGATAAAGTACATAGTCTGTCATAATCCAAATGAGGACGTTTATCTTTGATTTTATCTGACATTTTGTCTTTCATTTGAGCTTTGTATTCATCTCTGTGTTCTTTGATGAAGCTCATTCTTCCATTTTCATCTAGAGTACAGTATTTGTCCATAATTACTAGATCTGTTACTTTGTCATGTTTAGCCAAAACTGCTTTCTTGTCTTCATCAGACATTTTACAGTATAGATCTAGATGTGTTTGCATGTCTTGGTCGCTATACATTTGATATTCATCTTTATGTTCAGCAATGTATGCATCTCGTTTATCTTCATCTAGTTCACAATATGCATTCATTCTTGCAACATGATCTGATGACTTATCATGCATTGAAATGAAATCTTTTTTTTCTGCGTCAGACATTTCACAGTATCTATCTAGCATATCGTCAATATCATAACTTTCGTTATCTCTTGCCTCTGGAAAATTCTCATCGATGAAGGTATCTATTGCAATTTCTCTTTCATCATCAGAAAGTTCACAGAATTTTGCTAATCTGTCTTTGAACTGTGCTACTCTAGGATGATCTGCAAATAATTGACGTTTTTCTTCATCAGTCATTTTACAGAAATTATCTAGTCGGTCTTCAAGAGGATGTTCATCTGATACAGCAAACGCTGCATTACCGGCTGTTACACCTGTAATCATAATCAGTGAAAAAACAACGCTTAGAAGTCGAATTTTTTTCATTATTAAAAAAATGAAACAGTCCATATAAAGAATAACGGATTAAAAAGTAGAAATGGTTATTAGCAATAACTAAAAAATTTTTAAAATTATGAAATAAAGGTTATTTCAATTAATCATGAATTCTTTGAAAGTTTATCTCATATTGTATGGTAATTTATACTAGAAAATACAAAAAATTTTGTCATTATACATCAAAGATTGAAATTAATACCATCTAAATTAATAATTAGCGAGATTTCAAAAACATAGTTGAGTTACAAATTCTTAGAACATGCTACAGATGCATTTATCGAGGTAACTGCAAAAGATCTAAAAGAAGCATTTTTGGTTACCGCTAATGCTGTAATTAACATCACACTTGATCAAGATAAAGTAGAAGAAAAAGAGCAAAAAGAAATTGTAGCTCATGGAAAAGATCTGAGATATGTTTTGTTTAGTTGGCTAGAAGAAATTACTTTTGTGTTGATTACTGAAGGGTTTGCAATAAAGAGAATAGAACTGGAAATTCAAGAAAACAAGGGCTACAAAATCATAGCCAAAGCTTATGGTGAACCTCTTGATTTTTTAAAACATAATTTCAAGGTTGAAATCAAAGCACCCACATTTTATGAGATGAAAATTGAACAGAATAATGGTGTGTTTATGAGGTTTTTACTTGATCTTTGAATTTGGTGAAATTTTATTATCAAATTAATAGAAGAATTTATCCGTGTTTTTTAAAAGTAAATCCATTTCAGATCATATTATGCAGGCAAAACTAGGTGTTTTTACAGCACTTGCTATATTTTCATTAATTGCATTAATGGTTTCCCCAATCTATGCAGATGTTACGTCACTTTCTATGAAACAGAGTTTTTACACAATTAATGATTCAATATCATTTATTGGAACTGAAAGTGAAGGAAATACTGTTATCAACATTGTAGTTAGAGATCCTAATGGAAAGGCGACATTACTTGGTGGTTTTTCAGATGCTGAAGGTCAATACGAGACAATTCCTAAAACAGTAAAGAGTGTTTTTTCTATTAATGGAATTTACAATGTTACAGCATTTACAGATCAAATTGAAAATCATAAATCTTTGCTAGTGGAATTTAATGGAGACAGAGTTGATTTAGTTCCTGACTTTGTACTAACAATTAATTCAATTGCCGATAAAACAGTTGAAGCAAAAAAGACAATAGTATTTCAAGCTACATTGACAGAATCAGTTCCAGATGTAATATTCAGTCTTGAAGATGCACCTACAGGTGCATCAATAAACAGTGAAACAGGACAATTCACATGGACTCCAACAGAATCTCAAAGTCCAGGTTCATATGTTTTTGATATAGTCGCACAAAAAAATTCATCAGAAGATAAGCAAAGTGTAAAAATTACAGTAACTAAACCAGCGCCTGTAATACAACAGGATCCTACTCCAGTAAAAGAACCCGAAGTTATACCAGAGTCAGAAACAGAACCAACTCCTGAACCAATTAAAGAATTAGGAATTGCATCTTTTGTTGATCCAACAAAAGATCCACAGTCTTATGTTGACAGATACAATAACGAGCCAACTTACAAAAAATGGTTTGATACAAATTTTCCAGAGTATACATCGATTTATCAAGCAGTTGGATTAGCAGAGCCAAAACCACTTGCTTCCTTTGTTGATCCAACAAAAGATCCACAGTCTTATGTTGACAGATACAATAACGAGCCAACTTACAAAAAATGGTTTGATACAAATTTTCCAGAGTATACATCGATTTATCAAGCAGTTGGATTAGCAGAGCCAACAACAGAGATTCCTAAAGTTGAAGAACCCTCAGTTAAGGGTTCAGAAATTGGACAATGTGGTCCGGGAACAAAACTGGTGGGAGATTCATGTGTAGCTGAGAATGCTTCAAAAGGCGGTGGTTGTCTAATTGCTACTGCAACATATGGCTCAGAACTGGCACCACAAGTACAACAATTAAGAGAACTACGAGACAACTCTTTACTCAAAACAGAATCAGGTACGTCGTTTATGAGTACATTCAATCAATTCTACTATTCATTTAGTCCAACTATTGCTGATTGGGAAAGAGAAAATCCAGTGTTTAAAGAAGCATTAAAGATTACACTAACCCCAATGATTTCTAGTCTATCTATCCTGAATCATGTGGATATGGATTCAGAAGCTAAAGTGATAGGGTATGGAATATCTTTGATTATACTTAATGTGGGAATGTATTTTGTAGCACCTGCCATGTTATTTTATGGTATTAAAAAGAAAAAACACGACTAAGTTTTTAATCATAAAGAACATTTACGATAACATGGGCAAACTAAGCAGAAATATTAGAATTTGTGGGGATTGCGGGATTGTATACACATCTGTAAGCATGACAAAATACATTGACGAATGTCCAATATGCAAATCAAGAAGATATGAAGCAATGCCAATCAAATCAGAAACAGATTAAAAATAATAAGCATTTTTTAAAAAATATTTTTCTAAATACTCGACATAGATTTTTTAATAGAAAGATATTGTTTGTGTGTATTGTCAGATGATCCTGAAATTGCAAAGATAAAGCAAAGAAAATTAGAAGAGATGATCAGACAACAAAACCAACCTCAAATTAAACCAGGAATAGTTGATTTGAACAATTCAAATTTTAATGAGATAATTTCTTCTGTGAATCCTACTTTAGTAGATTTTTGGGCAGAATGGTGTGGACCTTGTAAAATGATGCATCCAGTATTTGAAAGTCTTTCAAGTAAATATCCAAAGATAAAATTTGCTCGAGTTAATGTAGATCAAAATCAAAATATTGCGATGAGATTTGCAGTACAATCAATTCCAATGTTTATCATGTTCAAATCAGGACAAATCGTAGATAAAATGATGGGAGCAGTGGGTGCACCTGGAATTCATATGATTTGTAAAAAATATTCAAACTAGTATGCATAAGCTGCATCTTTAGTTCGTTGAATTTCAACTATTTCATTTAGAATTTGTTGTTCTTCGGAGCTGAGTTTGTACATGAATTTTGCTAAAAGTAGTTTTGCATCATGAGTTGGTGGGAGTGTGTAAAATACTTCTTCTTCGAAAATATGTCTACCAATAGTAATACCTTGAACAGAACATGCAACTTCTTGTCCTGCTTTGGCAGAAACTACAGTTTTTTTATCTAGTTGGAGTTGATGAATAATGCCAATTTTTTTCCCTTCTTTATTCATAAAAGGTACTTTTTGTTTTAAAGTACCAACATCAATTTTAATTCCAAATACGGCAGGATCAGTATTTCTAAAAACATAGCCCTTAAGAAATGTAAATTTAGATACAGGAATAAGCTCTGCAAAAATTGCATCTGCTTCATTTGCAGTATCTTCACTTACCCAAGCATTGTAATTATCAATTAGACTGTAAATTATTTTATCTTCAAAAATTTTGATATGACCATCGTCTGCTTCTTCTTTTGCATCTGGAAGTACTTTTACATTAAATGCCAAAATCACTCCAAGATGTCTATCATTTTCTTTAATCGCTCTAGTTTCCATGACATCACGACGATTTACTGGTCCAATGTCTGCTTTGGCTATTGGAACTTGAGAACGTCGAAGCATTTCAACAATTGCTTCAAGAGAACCAATTGTATCACATTTTAAAACAACGCCGTTTGTTTCTGTATCAATAAATACGGATTTCATTTCAGATTCAATTAATTTAGTATATCTTGCAATATCGGATTGATTTGATGCGACATAAAGTGTACTACCAGGTAATACACCTTCAAGATCAGGTGATGCTATTTTGAGCCCTGCCGCTGCATCAACACTTTGTACAGGTTTGAATTTATCTCGGGGATCTCTCATTTCGTCAAGAGGTTTAGGTAAAAGAATTGCTTTTGGTTTTGTAATAATAACCGAATCTCTTTTTGCAACTATAATTGAATCAGTTTTTTTAATACTACCATCAATCAAAATAATATTTGCCGTATGGCCCAATCCAACTTCTTCGTTAACTTCAAGTACAATTCCTCTAGATTCTTTTTCTTTCTGATCTAATCTTTTTTGTAAATATTGTTGAGTCAATCCAACTAATACTGCAAGTAATTCAGGAATTCCAACACCAGATCTTGCAGAGATTGGAACAATTGCTATTTCAGATTTAAAATCTTTAACTCGGTAAAACGCTTCTGATTGATATCCTAAAATGGACAAAGTTCCCACTACATCGTATATTTTTTGATCTAGATCTGTTTGGATAAAGGCATCTTGTTCTTTTATTGCCTGAGTGATAAATTTAGTATCTGACTTTCGCCATCCAGAGATTTGATCACACTTGTTTAATGCAACAACAAATGGAACTTTTCTGCTTTGAAGAATTTTTAAACTTTCATTTGTTTGAGGTTGAAATCCTCGATTAACATCAACTACGAGTATAGCAATATCTGCAGCAGATCCTCCTCTTGCCCTAAGATTTGTAAAAACCTCATGTCCAGGGGTATCAATTACCAAAATTCCTGGAACTTGATTTTCAGATTCTTGTAATTTTTTGTATAATGGACCACATGTTTCTTTGATTGTTTCAGTTGGGAGAAAACTTGCACCAATATGTTGTGTAATTCCTCCTGCTTCTCTACCTTGAACGCCGGTTCCTCTAATTCTATCTAAGAGAGATGTTTTACCAGAGTCTACGTGACCAAGAACTACCACGATGGGTTGACGAATTTGCAATCAGATCACTCAAATGCTACCCTCGATTCGTGATCAAAACTTTCTTGTGAATCAGATGCATGAATGATATTGTCACTAAAGCCCAATCCAAAATCGCCTCGGATAGAACCAGGTGCAGCCTCAAATGATTTTGTAGCACCAATCATAATTCTAGTAGTTGCAATTGCATTATTACCTTCAATTATAGCTGCCACAACAGGTCCAGATGTGATAAATGATGTTAGTTCACCAAAAAATGGTTTATCCTTATGGACTCCATAGAAATTTTCAGCTTGTTTTTGTGTAAAAGTAAACATTTTCAATTTTAAAAGTTTGAAACCCTTTCTTTCAAATCTTGCAATGACTTCGCCAGTAAGTTTTCTAGCTACTGCGTCTGGTTTTACAATGAAAAGAGTTTGTTGAGTCAATTTTATTTCTTGTGTTGAATTCCGCCCTTGACGTATTTTTTGGTCCACTTTAATTTTCTTGGATCACGTTTCAATTCTAGTGCATTTTTCTTGCATTTAGCAGAACAAAACCACAAGACAGTTCCATCATTTTTTGCAAGCATTGTACCAGAACCTTTTGCAACAGGTCTTGCACAAAAACTGCATGGTTTAACTAAAAGACTCATCTATTTCACCTAATGAATTTTCTTTGCTTCTCGCTCAGTTTCTCTAAGCATTAGAATTTCTCCAATTCTAACAGAACCTTTTACATTTCTAGTAAGAATTCTACCTTTATCCTTACCAGAAAGAACTTTTACTCTAACTTGAATGACTTCGCCAGCAATACCAGTTCTACCAACAATTTGAATAATTTCAGATTGAGTTACGTCGTCAGTTGTAGTACTCATTTGCTAGTCTTTCCACCTTTAATTTTAGCAATTGCTGAGACAACCTGATCAACTATGTGTTGTGCATCACCAGCATCTAAAATTGCTGCAGCGGCAGAAGTAATGTCAATGCCCAAAGACTTTCCCAATTCTTGTTTGCTTGGAACAAATGCATATGCTGCACCCTGTTCTTCACATAGAATTGGAAGATGAGCAACTACCTCCGGTGGTTCAACATCTTCGGCAATAACGATAAGTTTGCTTGTTCCTCGTTCAATGGCCTTTGTGGCTTCATTGGTTCCTTTCTTGACTTTACCACTACTAGATGCAACTCTAACAGCCTCCAAGATTGGATTTACGAGTTCTTCAGGCGTCTCAAATTTTACATAATAAGCTTTACCCATACTATGTCACCCTTTAGGGATCATTCTCCATTCCAATCATGTTTCGGATTGGTTTTAAAAGTGTTGTCGGAAATGACGGACTTGGCTTTTTGTATGTATTTTGACATTAAAGTATCAAGTTTTTGTTGACTTTCAGCTTCTCCATATATTCTAATGATAGGTTCTGTTCCACTTGGTCTAATCATTACCCAATTTTTAGAGTCACTTGAAATTTTAATACCATCTGTAGTATCAGAGTTTGGAAATTCATCTTTGAGAAATTTGATTAATTTTTGAGAATTATCATAAGAACATGAAATCTTATCTTTTGTAGTAAATGAAGGGGGAAGATCTAAGATTATTTCAGAAAGCGATTTTTCAGAATTAGCCAAAAGTTCTAACATTAAAGCTAAAGTCATACAACCATCTCTTACTTGATTATGCTTTCCAAACATGAATCCACCATTTTCTTCAAAACCTATCAGTGCATTTGTTGGAACCATCTTTCGTGAAACCTCAACACTCCCAACTTTGGTTCGTATCACTTTTGAATTAAATTCATTTGCAACACGTTCAATGCTTGAGCCAGAATTCAAACAAGTAACAACTAATGAATTTGGATTATTTTTTAAGATAAACTTTGTAAGAACAAGTGCAGATTTGTCACCTGTAAGTATTTCACCTTTATCATCACAAAAAATACTACGATCACCATCTCCATCAAATGCAATTCCGAGATCTGCTTTATTTTGTAGAACGATTTTAGAAAGTTCAGATAAATTTTGTGGTGTTGGCTCTGATCCACGTCCAGAAAACAAGCCATCTATTTTTTCATTTATCAAAAATATTTCACATCCAATTGATTTACAAAATAAAGGAGCAGTTACTGCTTGTGCTCCATTTCCAAGATCTAAGACAACTTTAAGATTTTTTGATTTAATCTTTTTTGAATCTATCTGAGAAATGATTCCATTGATATACACATCAATTGCTTTATCCTCTTTTCCTGTAATTCCCCATTTTGGAGGATTTTTTATCCAATTTTTTTTAAGAAAAATATCTTCAATTATGAGTTCATCTTCACGAGAAATCTCTACTCCATCTTTTGCAGCAGGTTTGATGCCATTATACTGTGGTGGATTATGAGATGCAGTAATCATAATTCCTCCAGAATAACCAAGTGATTTTACAGCATACTCAAGACAAGGTGTTGGAACAAGTCCTGCAACATTGCAATCAAGTCCAGCATAATTTAATGCAGAACATACAACTTTTGAAATTATTGGACTAGATTCTCTTCCATCATATCCTATCAATATTGGTCCTCTTTTGAAATATGTTGCAATTGCAAGTGTCATATCATGTACAAATTCTAATGTGAAATCTTCAGAAAAGACTCCTCGTATACCATTAGTTCCAAAAAATTTTGCCATAGTTCACTTCAATAATAGATAAATTTGTGTTTAATGGCATGTCCGATGCGGGAGTCGCCCAGCCTGGCCAAAGGCGTAGGGCTTAGGACCCTATCTCTTAGGAGTTCGTGGGTTCAAATCCCACCTCCCGCATTAGTGGTACATTTCTGTGAATGATTAATAATGAGAAAATAGAGATCAAAAAAAGTTATGAAAAAAACTGTGATTGGGATTACAGTAGTCGGAAAAGACAGAGAGGGCATAGTTGCCGCTTTTACTAATTTTGTATTTGAAAACGGTGGAAACATTGAAAAAATAAATCAAAACGTAATCAAAGGTCTTTTTGGAATGTATCTTGAAGCTTCCTTTACAAAGACAGTTGATGTAGAAAAATTTGATTCAGGAATCCAATTACTATCAAAAATAGAAAAGATGGATGTGAGTACGCACCATGAAACAAATGCAGAAAAAAACATTGCAATAATGGTTACCAAGGAACCACTTTGTTTAGAAACTATACTTGAGGCTTCCAAAAAGAAAACACTCAATGGAATCATATCAATAATAATAGGAACAGAAAAAACATTAGAACCAATAGCAAAGAAAGCAAAGATCCCGTTTGTAGTACTAGAGGAGACAAATCAAGAAAAGGCTGAAGAAAAAATAATTGCAATTTGTAAGAAATATGAGATTGATTTGATTGTACTTGCAAGGTACATGAAAATTCTTAGTCCAAACTTTGTTTGGAGATATCCAAATAGAATTATCAATATTCATCCATCACTACTTCCCGCATTTCCAGGTGCTCTTGCATACGCACAAGCATACGAACGAGGAACAAAAATTGTCGGGGTAACATCTCATTATGTAACTGAAAATTTGGATCAAGGACCAATAATTTTTCAGGATTCTTTTAAAGTGGATCCAAATGATACCCTAGAGGAAATTAAAGCCAAAGGTCAAAAACTGGAAGCAGATACTTTACTTAAAGCAGTAAAGATGCACCTAGAAAACAAACTTGAAGTAAGATGGAGAAAAGTCCATGTCAAATCTAAGTGAATCAGATGACAGAAATTAGATCTCAGTATGATCCTATTTTAAGAAAAATAATTAAAAAGAAAAATCAGGTTGCAGTAATTCCAATAGGCTCAATAGAGCAACATGGACCTCACTTGCCAATTTCCACTGATTCTGATATAGTCACAGAGGTGGCAAAACGATTATCAAAAAAGAAAGATTTTCTTCTTTTGCCCACAATAACATATGGAGTTTCATATGAACATGCTCCATTTTTTAATCTAAGTATCAAAGAATCGACACTTCGTTCAATTGTAATTGATTTATGCACATCACTTTTTGTAAATAATATCAAAACAATTTTTATTATTAATGGACATCATGGAAACCTAAAACCGCTAAAAAACATCGATAGGAAACTACAGCAGATATCAGGAAATAGACTAAGAGTTTTTTCATTATCATATTGGCACTTTATGAAAAGAGAGTTTGATCATGCAGGATTTGTTGAGACTTCACTTATGTTGGCAGTATCAAATAATGTTAAGATGAAATTGGCAAAGAAGGGACTTGTAACAGATGGAATGAAACAACAGCAAATCAAAAAATTAGGACAGTTAGCAGAAATATCATTTCCTAAAGTAACTAAAAATGGAATTTGGGGAGATCCAAGAAAAGCATCAAAAAAAGACGGTCAGATAATTTTAGATGAAATCATCAGAAATCTTGAAAAAAAGTGTCAAACTTGCCTTACTGGGCATAGTTTAAAGTTACACCAATGAAATTTTAATATAATCCCTCATTATCAAAGTCAATAAGTGATATAATGTCCGTTGATATGGCAGTAAAAGTATTGGATGAGAGTATCAATCAAATTGTATTGATAAAGCTCAAAGGCGGCAAAACCATTAGAGGTAACTTACTTGGTTTTGATCAGCACATGAACCTGCTACTTGACTCATCAGAAGAAATTCCTGTTGAGGGCAATTCAAAAAGCCTAGGCACCATCGTCGTCAGAGGAGACAATGTTGTAATGATATCTCCTCCACCAGCAACAAATTAGGTGATATGAGATGACGCGAGGCACAACTTCAATGGGTGGCTTTACAAAGAAAAAAGTACACATCAGATGTAGAAGATGTGGAAACAATGCATTTCATAGACGTCACCACCAATGTGCAAGTTGCGGTTTTCCAGAGGCTAAACGCAGAAAGTACTCTTGGATTAAATGGTATACGTAGATGCAAGAGATTGCAATAATTCTTAGTTCATTAGCAGGTGTTGCTACGGCAGCTGCCGCAAGAAAAATGCCAAGAAATAAGACACAATTACTGAGTCTGGGTGCCAGTTCTCACATAAAAAGTCAAATCAATTCTTTAAAAATTGAAAAGGACATACTTACAAAAACCATTTCTAGATTATATCAGTCAGATTTAGAATTTCCAAAAATTCAACGTGATAAATTATTATTAAAATATCAACATCAATTAGGAATTGTATTAGCTAGATTAGAAAAACTAGAAGATGCAAGTAACCACCCAGATTTGGGACCAGTGGGTGATGGATTGATAACATTGATGGATCAAAAGTTATCAAAACTCGATGATAGGCTTTATGAATTATCATCAAAGATTGCAAATGTAACAGTTCCAGAAAGCAAAAAAGAAGAGACGCAGGAGGCCAAGCAAGAAATTAAAACAAACAAAAAAGTGTTTGACTTTGAGAAACCAAAAGAGACAAAACTGGATCCTATTGTAATTCCACAACCAAAATCAAGACAATCATTTGAACTAACTACATTAACAAGATTTTCTAACAAAGAACCAGAATTTCCATTATTTAAAAAATCAATTGAACCAAAAGAAGAAATAATTCAAGAGATTACTCAGCCAAAAAAAGAGATCAAAGTAGAAACAGAACAGCCAAAGATACAAGAAAAAATCGAGATAATTCAAGAGATCAGTGCAAAACCGGAAATAAAATTTGAAACAAAACCAGATATCAATAAAGAAGTTGCAAAAATAACTGAGCATAAAGCACTTCCAGAACCAAAGTTAAATCCAAATATTGTACTTGAAGATGATTTTGATGAAGATAATTCAGATGATTTAGATAAAATCAAAGGAGAAATTATGAAAGTTCTCTCCAAGATTGAGCAAGCAGAGGTAGAGTGATTGTCCTACGATGATGCCATAGAGGCATTGTCAACTGATGCATTAAAATTTGTAAAAGATGGTTTTGTCATTGGATTAGGAAGTGGTAGAGCCGCAACTTCATTTGTGAAATCACTTTCATCTTTTATTAAAATAAAAAATTACAGCATTAAAGCAGTTCCAACATCATTGCAGATAAAATTAATTGCTGAAAAAGGAGGCATTCCATTAGTTGAAGCTGATCATGTAGAATACATTGATGTCGTATTTGATGGTGCAGATCAAATCGACTCACAGAAATTTGTCATTAAAGGTGGTGGTGGAGCTCTGTTAAGAGAAAACATTTTGTTTAATCTTTCTAAAAAAGTAGTGGTTATGGCAGATAAATCAAAATTTGTGAAAAACTTTACAAGAGAAGTTCCAGTGGAGGTCCATCCTCTTGCAAGAAATTCTGTAATTGATGCAATCAGGAAATTAGGAGGAAATGCACAACTACGTTCACTTGATAGAGGATATCCATTTTTTACAGAAAATGGAAATATTATTCTAGATTGTAATTTTGGAACAATCAAAAATCCAAAATCACTCACACAAAAAATCAAGCAGATTACTGGAGTGATGGAATCAGGAATATTTCTCAGAAAACCAGATGTGATTTACAAAGCAAAGACTGGCGGCAAATTTGAGATTATTTAAAAAAGTAGGTTAGATTGAGATTCATTCATCATCTAGAATTAGCCATGATAATCCTCTAATTTCTTCCCATGAAAATTTTGATTCATTACTATTCTCTAACATATCAAAGTATAGTGAAAAGTAGTTTAAAAGATCCATGAATAATTTGTTCAGATCAATGATCCATTATTATCAGATTAATAAAATAGGCTTGGGCCAAAGTGCCCAAGTCTAGGACGACAGTAGCCAACATACAAGCAAATGACTCCAGCACTGTATGAAAACCATAATAATTTTTCAAATTTTATTTAAAAGAATCACGTAGAAGTTATCAGAATGATCTAAATACTAATTTGACATAACTAGTTTGATTGGAACTCTCACCAAACAACTTATCGTTGCTGGTCTTAAGATCCAATTCATTAAATTATTGAATAATGAGTAGTCCTTTCATCTCTGGATGAACGGTACAATGATAAGTGAATTGGCCTGATTTATCGGCCAAAAATGTAATGGATTGTGTATCAAAGTATCCAAGATTTTTAGAGTGTACATTAAATTCATCTATATTGAAATTGTGAAGAGATTTTTCCGAAGGTTTGTTTGTTATTTCATTAATTAGATGAATTGTAACAAGATTTCCTTTGGGAATTGTCCATGTAGGACTAGTCATTCCATTTTGTATCACTTGCTTTCCACCACGACTAGATTGATGACTAAACACGTAATGTCCATCAGCTGATACTCCAGTTTTAATTAAAACATTCTCAGCTGCCATAAAGACTGGATAATCTAAATTTACAGGAATCATTGATTGATATGCATAATAGCCTCCACCAACAGATATAGCCACTATTACTCCAATTATAATTAGGGTAGTCATTGAAAATTTTGGTTTAGTTTTTGGATTTGATTTTAGTTTCTTTGCCATTCAAGAACTAGTTGGTTTGTCATTGTTTCCTTTTATTAACATATGGACATTTTGTAAAAAAGATGTTTTATCGGATATGTCTTTTTACAAATTTTCCATGTCCCAGTCTTCCTATAACTTGAAAATCTTCTGCCACTATCTGACCTCTCACTATTGTTTTTACAGGCCAGCCCTTCAAAGACATGCCCTCATATACAATATAATCAGAAAAACTGCCAAACAATTCAGATGATACTTTTTGTTCTTTTTTCAAATCTATCATGGTGATATCAGCATCAGCATCTTTGTCTAAAGTGCCTTTTCTAGGATACATTCCAAATATCTTAGCAGCGTTAGTACTTGTAAATCGAATGAGTTGTTCAAGAGTGATTCTATTTTTGTTTACTCCCTCGCTTAACAAAAGTGGTAAAGCAGTACCTATACCAGGAAAACCTGCCAAGGCACTCCAAACATCTGTTCCACCAAGTTTTAGTTTTAATTGATTTGCAACATGATCTGTTCCTATTGTATCAATTAAATTATTAGATAATGCATTCCATACGGCTGCATTATCTTGTGCTGTTCTGATTGGAGGCATTACTTTAGCTAGATATCCTTTTTGATTTTCATATGATATTGTAAGATAGTGAGGACATGTTTCAACAAAAATTTTACTTCCCAGATTTCGTTCTATTTTGATTTGTTCTAATGCTTTTTGAGAACCTATATGAACAAAGTAAATTGTACATCCATAATCTCGTCCAAATTTAGAAATTGTTTTGATTGCCTTAGCTTCAAAATCAGGTGATCTACTTTCAGACCATGCAGGAAGACCATCACGTTTTTTCTCTTTAGCTGTTTTTATTCCACATGCACATGACTCATAGTCTTCTGCATGAACCAATACAGGACAGCCTAATGATGCGGCAGTTTTTACAATCTCTTCAACAAGTTTATCATTTACATCAACTGTTGCTTCAGATAATGTAGATGAATATGGAGGCATGTCCATATAGACATGTCCAACATCACCACCAAGATTCATGTAAATTTTAAATGAAGTGATTCCTTGTTCAATACAATAAGGCATTTCGTTGATTTGTTGAGGAGTAAAAATAGATGCATGAATTGCATAATCCACATAGTGATTTTTTGATGCAGCTTCTAGTTGTTCAGGTAATGAGGCTTTAAACGAATTTCCAAGTCGTAACATTCTCATCATAGTCGTTATTCCTCCAATAGCTGCTGCATGAGATTCAGTCTTTGCAGCCTGATCAATAGGAGAATACACTCCATAATGCACATGAGTATCAATTGGGCCAGGTATGGAGATTAGACCATTTCCGTTAATTTTGTGATCACATGCAGGAATATCATTTGTAAAACCAACAATTTTTCCTTCATCTATTATGATATTTTTATCAAGCATTCCTTGAGGTAAAATTACATGTGAGTTTATGATCACGGTGTCATACGTCATCAAAAAAAATTCATGTTTCGCAGTCTATTATGCGTTGAGATGATATGAAAATGAATTATTCCATAGTAAATGAGTCATTTCGATAATGAGAAAATGAATAAAAACACAGTTCAGAGAGGTAATGGAAGGGCCGGTGGTTTAGTGGTATAATGCCTCGTTCGCAACGAGGATGTCGGGGGTTCAATTCCCCCCCGGTCCATTAAAATTTTTCCAGAAACTATTATACATAAACAGTGATTACAAAATTCTATGAAGGTTTTTGATGGGAAAAAAGCTGCACAAGAATACATGTCAAAACACACTCTTGCATTTTCTACTCCAGAACTAACTCTAATGAGATTTGCATTTTGGTTAGGAGATACAGTTCCAGATCCGGAAAACAAAGAAAACTCACTACCAAGAATGCTAACATTCATGGTGGAGCAAGACTTTGCACCGATTTTAATTGACGATGACAAATACGAACCATCAGGTGCTGTAAAAAGTTCCAATGTCTATGGAAATGCATTTGCAGAACCAAGTCCTGATGGCAAATTTTGTTCTGAATGTGGTACTACATTATCAAAGACAGCAAAGTTCTGTCCTGAATGTGGTACAACCCAGGATTAAATTTAAAATAATTTTTAATTTTATGTTTTAGTTCCACATTTTGTGCAAAACTTTGCATTTGGTCTTAATGCGGAACCACAAGATTTGCATCCATTTCCATCAGATGTGACGGTTCTTCTTGGTACAAGAGCTGGATCTGGTGATGGTAATGTTCCAACATCTCCAAATGCCTGTTGGGCAGATACTATTCCAGGAGGACCACCAACTGGATTTTGTGCTGAGCCAGTTCTTGGCATTCCCATTCCACTCATTCCAGGTTGTCCCATTCCTGGCATCAATCCAGGAGATTGAGTGTTACCGGAACCTGAACCACGTGATTTTTTTAGCTCAAAAAGTACTTTGATTGCAAGAAATTCTAATGCAGAATATGCAACAACATAATCTCCTAGTTTTTGAAAGAATTCTTTATCACTCAAAAGACCTTTTTTGTACATATTATTAGTATCAAGAAATGATTCATAGTATCCTTGAGAATCATCAAACAAGCTTTGTAGCTTATCAAATAGCATGTTGAGGGTATCTACTTCACCAAATGACATACACATGCTTTGCTTTTGGAATATTAATTACTTTAGGATCACTTAATTGAAAATTATTTCATTTTTTGATTTCTCATGCACAGAATTCTTAGGCAAAACTAATTCTAAATCCAATATAGAATTACAAAAAATAGAAAAATATGTAATAATTTATGCTTGTAATGCTCTGTCAATCATATTTTTGTATGATTCTTTTGATGCTGCACCAACTTGCTGACTAACTACTTCACCTTTGTTAAGGATTATCAAGGTTGGAATGCTAAAGACATTGTATTTTGATGCTAATTCATTTGCTTCATCAACATTGACTTTTACAAATTTTACTTTGCCTTGATAGTCATTTGCTAATTCTTCAACTACTGGGCCCACCATTCTACATGGACCACACCATTGAGCCCAAAAGTCAACAAATACAGGTATGTCAGAATTGGAGACATTGATTTCCCAAGACTTTGCATCTGAAACTTCTATTATTCCCATGATAATCATAATTTATCGAACATACCTAAAAATGTTCACCAGAATTAACACCGTATTTTTTGTCGTAAAAGAAAAAACAGATTTAGTGATATATACTTAAATGTCGTTTCAATAAATCTGAGATATGAGTACTGAACTTAGACTAAAAAAATTAAGAGGGTCTGGTGGCTATGTTATGGCATCAGTTAATGATCAACAACAAATGAAAGGAAATTTAGGAGGTCCAGATCTGTTTTTAGCACCAATTGGAAGATTGGATAGTCAAAAAATTACAAAGTACTTTTGTAATACATGTGAAAAAGAATTTGAAGGTCCTCCAAAAATAGAATACGAAAATCCAAATGAAGAAGTTGCAGAAAATTTAATTCTTGCAGAAAAAGGTCAGTATATTTGTAATACATGTAGTGCAACAATTGCAGAGTATAGAGAATTTAAAAAACAAAATGAAATGGTTGAAGTTGGAAGTGCAAAACCATTAGAACCGTCTAGTCAAACTACACAAATTCCTAAACCCGAACCAATAGTACAAACTCCACCAAAAGAAGTGCCAACACAGCAAACAACACAACCTGGCCCAGCTACCTCAATTAGTTCAATTGAAGGATTATCAGTTTATGACGAAAATGCAAGAAAGATTGGAAAAGCAAAACAAGTTGGTATTGATTCAAATCAATCAGTTGTTTTGTTAATTATAAAAAATGATGGAACTGAAGGAAGTGTTCCATGGAGTAACATAAGAAAAGTGGGAGAGATCATTCTTTTAGGAAATCCAACTGTTGAGATTCAACAAAGTCAACCAGGAAAATGTGCAAAATGTGGATTTTCAAATAAAGAAGGGTCCAAGTTCTGTGAAGAATGTGGCAGTAAGCTACAATAAGTGCTCATAAATTCTATCAATCAAAGATTAGGATATATGATGAAATTTAACAAAAAATCAATGTCTAAAGGAATACTCAAAGACATCATAATTGTCGCTATAGGTGTAATTGTAATTTGGATTAGTTTACAAGTTGTATTTGGAACACAGAATCCATTTTACGTAGTGGCAAGCGGCAGTATGATTCCTGTTTTGGAAGTATATGATGTTTTGATTGTTCAAGGACATGTGCCATTTGAAGACATTAAAGTTGGAGATATCATTGTCTTTAATCGCCCAACAACTCATGACAGAGTAATTGTTCACAGAGTCGCATCAATAATTGATGATGAACCAAAAACCATTAGAACCAAAGGAGATGCAAATCCAGCATCTATTCCAGGGACAGATTTTCCAATCACTAAAGAAGACTATATCGGTAAAGTTGCTTATGTAATTCCTCAATTAGGATATGTTACTCAATTATTAAAACCACCGATAAACTATATCATAATTGTAATTGTTGTAGGAATCATGATTGTAAAACAGGTATACAAAAAGAAAAATGAAAAAGAGATAGCAATACAAGGCATACCAGATACAAATGATTCTCAAATAGAGTCAACTGTAGATATTCCAGAATTAGAGAAATTAGAAAAAGACAAAGAATATTCTAAACATGAAGAGAGTAAACTCCCAGAATCAGAAGAATCTGGAAAAGACCAAAAATAATTTTCTTAAAACAAATTTAGATTCTAAAGATAATTACTTTCACTATAAAACAGAGTCTTTAGTCTTGAAAACTCTATTGAAATAATCAGATGGTTCATTTGGTTTTTCAATATCGTTTGTAATTCCTGCAAGATTTTTTGCAAGGTTCTTTTTGTATCCAATTTGCATTTGTCGTTGCATTTGAATCCTTTGGGCTTGTGGAGAACCTGCACCATGCATTGATTCAGTAAGGTATCCAACTGCATTTCTTCCCAGTGTCATATTCTCAATTAATCGAAGTATTCTCATTCTATTTTCAACGTCTGCACCCTTACGTCCTTTAAGATATTTTTTTAGCATTGGTCCTGCAATTGGATGTCGGAAATCTTTTTCAGATGGTAATGTTACTACTAATCCACCAGCAATATCTTGTGCCAGTCTACTGATTTCATAGGGGAATCTAGTTACATTATGTTTACAGACTTGGGCAAGCATGTCTTCATTAAGATATACACCTGATTTCATTTTATGACCTTGATGAGACGAAGCTATTCCTGCTGCAAAAATTGTTTCATTTAGATGAGTCATCTCAATAATTTTGTCTTTAATATGAGATACGTTTGGAACACCATTATAATCAGCAATTGCAGCGGCTGCACCAATTAAGACATCACCTAAACCAGTTTTACACACATAGCTACGTCTATGATAACAAGTAAAGCGTTCAATTAGCATAGATGCAAATTCATATTCTCCATACATGAACACTTTATCCCATGGAATGAATACATTTTCTAAAATCATTAATGCTTCTTGTCCACCAAACTTTGCATTACCATCATCAATATCACCTTCTTCCATACTTCTAGTGTCACAAGATTGTCTACCATAGATGTAAGTCACTCCTTTAGCATCTGCAGGTATTGCGCCAACAACTGCCCAATCTTTATCATTTTCAGTCAATCTTACTGTTGGCATTAAAATTATCCAATGAGAGTTAATACATCCGGTTTGGTGTGCTTTAGCTCCTGAAACATAGATTCCTTTATCATCTTTAGAAACTACTCTAGTAAACAAATCAGGATCATCTTGTTCTGCAGGTCCTTTGCTTCTGTCTCCTTTTGGATCAGTCATTGCACCGCCAATCACAAGATTTTCTTTTTGCATCATCTTTACAAATTCTAAAAATCGTTTATGGTAGTTTGTTTTGTATTTTTCATCGATTTCAAATGTAGTTGAATGTAATGCGTTTAGTGCATCCATTCCAACACATCTCTGAAAACAGGTTCCAGTGTTTTGTCCCAGTTTTCTTTGCATCTTATTTTGTAAAACTAAATCTTGAGCACTTTCTGCAATATGTAAAAATCTGTTAACTGTTAATCCTGTAAGTGATGAATGTGCTGATGCAAGTTCCTCTTCTCGAACAGCCAAGTCATATGTCTCTGCAACTGCATTAATTGAAGGTCTAATCATTGGATGATCTACAGGCTCTTTTACTAGCTCACCAAATAGGTAAACTTTGAGATCTCTGCCCCTTAGACTTTCGATATAATCATTTCCAGTTCTAATTGTCTTTAAGACATTAGCCATGTAACATTAGTAGTTTCTAGGTTGTATAAATATTCTAAAAATATTCGAGTAAAAATTTACGAGTGAATTGCGATCAGAGTCCAATTCGGACATCAAGAATCTTGCATCCTTTACCTTTCTCCATTACAAGTACTGGATTCATGTCAAGTTCCTTAATTTCCTTAAAATCGGTAACTAATTGAGATAACCTTTGAATACATTCAGATAATTTTGCTATATCAGAAGGCTTTTCTCCTCTTACCCCTTGAAGTAACTTTTGGGTTTTAATTGATGCAATCATGTCGTCTGCTTCTTTATCAGTAACTGGTGCAAGTTTGAAAGTTACATCTTTGAGAACCTCAACGTAAATTCCACCCATTCCAAGCATTATGACTGGGCCAAATCCAGGTTCTAGTTTAGAGCCTATAATCAACTCTTTACCTCCTTTTACCATTTCAACAATCAAAACACCTTTGATCTCGGCATTTTTGTTATACTTTTTGGCATTTGCAACAATAGTCTTGAATGCTTCTTTGATCTCTGAATCATTTGTTAGATTTACCTTGACACCACCTGCATCTGATTTGTGAATGATTTGTGGTGATGCAATCTTCATAACTACAGGATAACCAATTTGTTTTACAATCTTTATTGCATCTGCTTCAGTTTTTGCAAGTGCACTTTTTGGTAATGGTAATCCATATGCTTTGAGAACCTCTTGTCCTTCTTCTTCCAAAAGATTTGGTCGTTTTTCTTTTTTTACTTTATCAATTATTTTTTTGGCTTTTAGTTTATCAACTTTAAATTTAGGAAGTTTTCCTTCGGGTGATTTTATCCAGTTTGAAAATTTGAGCATTGCAGCAAGTGCACGAATTGATCCTTCTGCATATGTATAATATGGAACATCACCTTCAGCTAAAATTTCTCTATTAGTAATTCCTTCATCTAATCCCATCAAGCTTGCAAGCATTGTCTTTTTGTATTTTTTAGACATTGCAACTATTACTTCTGCTAATTTATCATAGTTCAGAGTTCCAGATGGAGTACACATTGAAATTACAGAACCCACGTTAGGGTGAGCCAAAACACGTTCCAAAACATTGCTGAATCGATTAAAATCAGCATCACCTACAATATCAACAGGATTTCGTGAGCTTCCCCATGGTGGAATAACCGCATCAATTTGTTTTCTAATACTATCAATATTTGCCATTTTAATTCCAAGTCTAGAGCAAGCATCAGTGGAAATGATTGCTGGTCCGCCTGCATTTGATACAATTACAAGATCTCCGCCAGTTGGAAGTGGCTGTTTAGAAAATGCAACTGCATAATCAAAGAGTTCCTCCATCGTATCAACACGAATTGCACCTGACTGTTTTAGTAAAGCATCGTAGATTTCATCAGAACCCATTAAGGCTCCCGTATGAGACATTGCAGCTTTTGCTCCTTCTGGACTACGTCCAGACTTGAGAACAAGAACTGGTTTTTTGAGTTTTTTAGTAATATTTTTACAAACTTTGAGAAATTCCTGGCCATCACCCATATCTTCAAGATACATTACAATTACTTTGGTTTGATTATGATTAGCTAAAATTTTGAGAATATCTACTTCACTCATTGCAGCTTTGTTTCCCATGCTAATTACTGCAGAAAATCCAATTCCTTGTGCACTAGCATCTTCAACTAATGCTGCACATATTGCACCGCTTTGAGAGACAAGTGCAATTTTACCTGACTTTGGAGTAACTTTAAGAAAAGTAGAATTCATCATTGTTTTTGGATCTAGATTCATGACACCAAGACAGTTTGGTCCAATGATTTGTATTTTGTATTTTTTAGCAATATCTTTTATTTTCTGTTCTCGTTTTGCTCCTTCTTCATCAACTTCTTTAAAACCAGCAGTGATGATAATTACTCCTTTAACTTTTTTCTTTCCACATTCTTCTAAAACATCTGCAACCAAAAGATTGTTGATTACAATTACTGCAAGATCAACTGGTTTAGGAATATCCATTACACTCTTGTAAGCTGTTTTATAAAATACAGTTGGTCTTGTAGGACTAACAGGGTAAACAATTCCTTTGAAGCCATTCATAATATTTGATGTGATAGTTGCTCCAACACTTCCACGTTTATCTGATGCACCTATAATTGCTATAGATTTTGGTGAGAGAAAAACAGATTCGGCCACGTTATTTTGAACTAAAGATTTTGTATAATAAAGTTATTCATAGAAATATCTGATCTCTTTTTAGCTACCTAACATCTTACCTGCCAAATTTTCTTTTCGAGGAACCCATAATAGAGTAATTTTAGAATATTTTCCTATCAGAGACCACGCTTCTCGTGCAAGTTCTCGTAGTTTTTCGTTGTTTATCGCAAATTCATGATTTAATTGAGATATGGTATTTTTTGAATCACTAAAAATTGCAATATCATCAGTAGAATCTACAAATTTTTTTAATGCTGCAATAATTGCCATGTATTCAGCCTGGTTGTTTGTGATCTCTGGTTTTTTTTCATAAAATGATTCACCAGTTTCTTTTACAAAATAACCAAACCCTCCATTTGGACCACCAGATCCATCAACGTATACACTAATTGCCATCTTTGTACAACCTTGTCATCTTTACACTCAAATTAATTATTATCATGTAAATTATTGTAGATATAACTTGCGATACAATAGATGCAAGATAAGCATCATAATTTAGCATAAGGAAATAATATTGTAAAATCCATCTCACTATAGTATAAACAACTTCAGCTACACCAAGTGAAGCTACAATTTTTATCAAGTCATGCTTTAATTTGGCTTTATCAGTTTGACCTGATTCAAGCAAATACTTTTTTCGGTTATCTAAATAGTATAAACCACCAAATGTTGAAAAATAAATTATATAATCTACAGCAAGTGTATAAGTTGTATTCAGATAATCAGCTTGGTCAGATAGCATCTGAGCAACAATTGCAGAAACGGTAATTGATGCTGTAAATGCAATTAGAATATTTTTATTTAACATAAAATATTTACGATGTTTTTCAAACATGAAACAAGTAATTTGTCTCTACAATTAAACTAATTATTCCAAAGTAATTTTTAGGAATATTAACAATCCTGCAAGTTCGGCAATTCCAACACCTAACATGTATGGGAATATTTCATGTGAAAAAATATCGTCCATAGAAAAGTATGCAAAACCACCAATCACATTATGAAGAAACAACATGCTTGCAACAACAATCATGCCTAAAGGAAGCTGTGCCTTTGATTTAACATACATTTTTCCAAATATAGAAATCAGAATTCCAAGTATCACCATATTTACAATTGAAACTACAGATAAGATTAGAGAGTTAGATTCCATTTAGAGAGAAGCATCTCCTAATCTTTTATTTACTTTTATCCAGTTTTCTTTCAATTTCTTCAAGTGTCTCCATGTTTAGTTCCAAAAATGTGGATATAAAATACATAATACTGTACTTTTCTCCAATTTTTGTGATCATATTGTTTTTTTCAAGAACTTTAATGTGATGCTGAATAGCCTTGTAATCAAGACCCATTTCCTTTGCTAGTTGATTTATGTTAAGAGGAGTTTTTTTGAGGATGGATATTATTCTGAGTCGATTCAATCCACCTCTTGAGCCTGCAAAAATAAACCAAAGTAGTCGTTTTGAATCTGGATCAATTGTCATATTCCATTAAATTCTGGATTAACTCAATTAAAAGGCATTATTGGTTCATAATAATTAGAAAGTATAAAAAACATAATCGAGCAATTATTGTGAATAAGAAATGATGCTAAACTATGATGCTCCGTTGTATAGACCTCCTTCTGAAGCGAGATCATTGATTTTTCAAGTTACATTAGGATGCTCCTTTAACGAATGTTCTTTCTGTGACATGTATAGATCAAAACAGTATTCAGAAAGACCATGGGATGAAGTAAAATTAGAAATTGATTTGATGGCAAAACAATTGCCAGACACAAGAAAAATATTTCTGGCAGATGGGGACGCATTAAATCTCGATTCAGAATACATTGTAAAAATTGTAAAATATCTCCATGAGAAATTTCCAAATCTTGAAAGAATCTCTTGTTATGCAATGCCCATGAATATTTTGAAAAAAAGTTCTGAAGAATTAAAGAAGATGCATGATGCAGGATTAGATATGCTTTACTTGGGAATTGAAAGTGGATCAGACATCGTTTTAAAAAAAGTAACAAAGGGGGCAATTGCAAAAACAATCATCAAATCAGTTAACAAAGCAAAGGAGGCAGGATACATTATGTCTTGTATGATAATTTTAGGATTGGGAGGAAGAACATATTCTAAAGAGCACATTAAAGGAACTGCAGAAGTAATTAGTGCTTGCTCTCCACATTATGTAGGAGCATTGACTTTGTATTTAGAAAATGGGATTAAACAAGAATTTTTAGATAAATTTGCTGAACCATTTATCAAAATAAATGATGATGAATCTCTTGAAGAATTATATGATTTAATCAGTAAGATAGAAACAAAAGACGAGATAATTTTTAGAGCAAATCATGGTTCTAATGCATATACAATCAAAGGAACATTTCCTCAAGACAAGCAACAAATGTTAGAGAAGATAGAATGGATGAAACAGCATCCTGAAATTATGCGTCCTGAAGGATTGCGTGGATTTTAAAATCTAAATAAATTTTCAATAATTCCAATTTGATATATAATTATCACACCCAATACAAAGCTAAAAGAACCTGTCATGTAGCCAATTATTTTTTTAGCCTTTATGTTATTTGATAAACCGATTGGAATGCCTATTAGTCCTCCAACTAATGACATGCCAATAATTGAGCCTAAACCGAATATTCCAATAAACATCAATGTTGTTGACAGACTATGAATTGCTCCAGAAAGCATAACAATTAAAGTTCCACTACCAGCAAGTCCATGAATCATTCCAATAAGATATGATTTGTGATTATGTGAGTGATTCTTGTCTTCGTGATTATGTACATCAAAATGAATTGATCCATCCTTATGCATGTGAGGATGTCTATGTTTAATTTTTAGAATACTCTTATTGGTGATTCTTGTAATTGCCAAGAAGATTAACATGATTCCAACTAAAAACTCAAATCCAGAAAAAACTTCTTTTTGAATGCTAAATGTAAATCCATAAACTAACAATCCTACTAGAATCAAAGCAGTTGTATGTCCAGCTCCCCAAACTGCTCCAAGTAAAGATGATTTTGTTAAGCTTGATTTGACAAGTTGTTTTTTTGATTGAATTGTATTAGAATTTGTGATCTGAGTACATACTGCAGCAATATGATCTGCTTCAAAAGCATGTTGAATTCCAAGAGTCAATCCAAATCCAGCAATGATTGCAGGAGTAAATGTTCCAATTTGTTCAAAGATTTCTTCTAACAATTTACCTTGTTTGCTTTCTTGATAACATGGTAAAAAGAATTTCCAAGATCTAGAGTTTCTCAATTATTGGCTTTAGAGCATCAGGTAGATCAGGAAGTTCAGTGTGACTTTCATTGTTTTGAAGTATTTCAGGTCCTATTCTTCGAACTTTTTGGGTTCCAATCAGAGTATCAATATTTCTTTGAATATCTTTTTCAGATAATATTGCCTTTAATTTTTCAATTACGGTTTCTTCATTTTCATATTTTTTAATTGCATATTGTACTAGTATCATTTTTTCAGTAGTAGAGTATTCAGTCATTTGAAAATAATATTGCATCCAGAGTAAAAAACATTCGTGAATCTATGAGAATTTTTTTTCAAGATCTGTTTTTTTTGGAATACCTGTAAATTCTAATTTTCCATCAATTACAAGTCCAGGTGCCATAAATATGGGGTATTTTTCTAAATACTCTGGTTTTTCAGTTACATCAATAACATCATATTTTACGCCTAGTTGCTCTAGCATCCTCTCAAGAACAAGACAATTTGAACATCCCGGGGTTGTAAGAACTTGGACTATCATGACTCTATGAATTGATCTGGGTTTTGTTCAAAGGCCCATCTGCAGCTAGCGCAACAAAACATATACTTTTTTCCTTTGTATTCTAATGGATCTCCTTTTTCTCCAACATCCATACCACATACTGGATCTTTCATGGTGATATCATCTTTTTACGAGTAAAATACCATATGATTGGAAAAAGAATTAGACTTCCAAATAAAATTGGAGCAAATTCTTGAGGCATTTGAACATCATAGTGATGAGTATGTTGACTGATATGAAATTCTGGTGGAAGTAAAGTAGTTGAAACTAAATTATTCCATGCAATATGAACAAATGTTGATTCATACCATTCATGACCACCAGGAATTCCATTAATAATTAAAAATGAACCGATCACTATTAACATCCATCCTGTAAGTTTTTCAATTGTAATTTTTTTTGTTGTAATTCCTTTTGTAGCATTTATTCCAATTATTGCTAAAACAGATAAGAGGATTAATGGAATTGCTCGTCCCACACCATGTACTGCACCAAGACTTGCACCAATTTCCATATTACCAGTTCCAGCAATGTAAATCAACAGCCAATAGAACATTGGATTGGGACAACCAACTCCAGCATTTCCTAAGAGTAATCCCATGAAAAATGATTTTGAATAATCACCACGATTCTGAATAAATTTTGGAGTACCAGAATATGTTGGAAGTTTTAATTCAAATAATTTTAGTTGTGATAATCCAAAAAGAAATGCAGCAATGCCTGCAATCAAAAACATGTAGATTGAGATTTGATCCAGATCTGCTGTCTGACCAAGAGCACCAATCCCAAATCCATAAAATGAAATTGTTATAGTAAGACCAGCACCAAACAAGAGGGCCATACTTAGGCCTTTTTTTGCAGTCTTGCCCATACTAAGAGGAACTATAATGAATACGAGCGGAAGAGTACATGGAAGGATTATCATAGATAAGCCGGCAAGATAGGCAATTACTAACCAGGAAGGATATGACAGTTCATTTCCAGCACCTATTGCAGTTTCATTTGTAATTGCAAATATACCTCCAAGAAAAACTAGTGAAAAGAGCACAAACACGACAAAAATAAGATATTTTTTTACGGTAATTTGGCTGGACATGATTAATGTATAATCATATGGATACAATAATAGTATACTTTACAATTGTAAAATGCTAAATATTCTTAAAATAATTTAGTTCGTGCCATTTCAGCCAGATGAAATAGACATTGCAATAATTGAATCTCTTTTAAAAGATGGAAGGAAATCATTTCGACAGATTTCTCGTGAGATTAAGGTTAGTACACCTACTGTTCAGGCCAGATATGAAAGACTAGTCAATGTTGGTCTAATAAAATCAGTATCTCCAATAATTGATTTAGGAATGCTAGAAAATAAAACAGAAAAACATATTGAGAAAATAAAGTCAAAATCAATGAAAAAACATGATGTAAAAATAACAAAAAATATGATTTTAAAAATGAAATGTGATTTGTGTAAAGGTCCTATCTCCGACAAGCCACATGTACTTAAAATAGCAAATTTTGAAAGATTCTTTTGCTGTACTTCATGCAGATCACTGTATAAAGAAAAATACAAAGGAAGAATTGATGCGCTAAATCAAAAAAAATAAGAAAATATCAGAGATCACAATCCGACAAATTACATACCAAATAATGATTCTAGTAAATTTGTTATTTTTAGATTTATTGTATTATGAATTGTAATTATATAATTACCAAAACTGCCACCATGGTTTAACTTTTGGAGTGTCAACTAAAGTACAAATACCATTTACTAATTTTGTTCCAGTACCACATTTTCCAAATTGTGGTGTTTCAACTTTA